>NZ_JBHUSF010000006.1:0-79680 GCF_042673295.1 Rhodococcus sp. NPDC057014 | reverse complement strand
CGATCAGCGGGCTGCCCGGGTCGACGGCGCCGTTGATCACGAATCGGACGGCGCCGGATTCGAGGACGAAGCTGTGGTGGTCGCGGTTGCCGGTGGTCGGTCCGGAGTAGGCGACGAGGGTCATCCCGAACGCGGACTGGAAGTAGTGGGCGGTCTGGGTGGCGTTGCCGACCACCCAGACGACGGCGTCCCAGCCGCTGACCGGGAACGGGTCGCGGGTGCCGTCGTATTCGACGAGCCCGACCAGCTGTTCGAGCTGGCCGAGGTCGAGACCTGCCAGGCGTTCCTTGTCGGTGAGAGTCTGCTCGATCGTCATCGCTGTCTTCCTGTTTCGGGGACGGAGGGCTTGGCCTGTTGTGTGGGTCACTACGAAAACCCAGACCGGCCACATAGGCAACCGAGCCAGCAGAAGCTAGCCGCGGTGCCACCTTCGGGCGCCTCGAGGACGGATTTCTTATACAGTCGGACTAGTTGAATTCGTTCGGAGAGGTCTGGCCATGAAGGACGCAGTGCAGTTGGACGAGCTCGACTTCGCCCTCCTCGACGCCATGCACGACGACCCGAAGGCCGGCGTGCTGGAGCTGTCGCGCCGGATCAAGGTCGCGCGGGCCACCGTGCAGGCGCGGGTGCGCAAACTCGAGGAGTCGGGCGTGATCGCCGGGTACGAGCCGCGCCTCGATATCGCCGCCGCGGGATTCGACGTGCAGGCGTTCGTCACGCTGGAGACGGCGCAGGGCGCACTCGACTCGGTGACGTCGGAGCTCGAGTCCATCCCCGGGGTGCTCGAGGCCTTCGCGACCACCGGTTCCGGCGACATCCTGTGCCGCATCGCCGCCGGTTCTCACCTGGGGCTGCAGCAGACGCTGATCGATCTGAACAAGTCGAGCGTCGTCGCCCGGTCCACCAGCGTGATGGTGTTGTCGGTGATCGTCCCCTACCGGTCGATGCCGCTCCTGCGGACGCTCGACCGACCGCGTCCGGCGAAGGCACCGGCCTACCGCACCGCGCCCGCAGACGCGGATTAGCAACGCGATCACCGCTTCTGCTGCACAAACTGAATAGAAAATCGACGAACTTCTTTCTCGGTGATGTTCATCGTGGCTATCTGCTGCGCAGCCGGTTGCGGCGCACGAGTGGTGCCCACCACAGTGATCGCCGTAACAGCGCGGGCACGGCCGGGAACACCGGCCGGATCGCCCCGACCCCCGGCCGTCCAGAAACCGAGAGAAGCCATGAAGAATCTGCTCACCCGATTCGAAGAGAAGGCCCCCGAGATCGTGTTCGAGTGGCACGACACGGAGACCTCCGCCCGCGGATGGACGGTGATCAACTCCCTGCGCGGCGGTGCTGCCGGCGGCGGCACCCGGATGCGCCGCGGTCTCGACCGGCGCGAGGTGGAGTCGCTCGCGAAGACGATGGAGGTCAAGTTCACCGTCTCGGGTCCGGCCATCGGCGGCGCGAAGTCGGGCATCGACTTCGACCCGACCGACCCGCGCAAGGACGAGGTGCTGCGCCGCTGGTTCAAGGCCGTGACCCCGCTGCTGAAGTCGTACTACGGCACCGGCGGCGACCTGAACGTCGACGAGATGGCCGAGGTCGTGCCGATCACCGAGAGCTACGGGCTGTGGCATCCGCAGGAAGGCGTCGTCAACGGGCACTTCGCGGCCAGCGACCGGGAGCGGGTGCAGCGGGTCGGACAGCTGCGCCTGGGTGTCGCGAAGGTCGTCGAGGATGCGCGGTTCACGCCCGATCCGCAGGCCAAGTACACGGTGTCGGATCTGATCACCGGCTGGGGTGTCGCCGAATCGGTGCGGCACTATTACCGGGTCTACGGCGGCGAACTGGCCGGCAAGCGGGTCATCATGCAGGGCTGGGGCAACGTCGGCGCCGCCGCCGCGTACTACCTGGCGCAGTCCGGTGCCCGGATCGTCGGCATCCTCGACCGCAACGGCGGACTGACGAACACCGACGGCTACGACTTCGAGCAGATCCGCGCGCTGTTCCTCGCCAAGGAGGGCAACGAGCTGCGCGCGGCCGGCATGGCGGCGTTCGAGGAGATCAACGAGACGATCTGGAGTTCCGGCGCCGAGATCTTCCTCCCCTGTGCCGCATCGCGCCTCGTGACCCGCGAGCAGGTGGACCGGCTGATCGCGGGCGGTCTCGAGGTGGTGGCGAGCGGCGCCAACGTGCCGTTCGCGGACGACGAGATCTTCTACGGCCCCACCTACGAATATGCCGACAAGAGCGTCGCCGTCGTCCCCGACTTCATCGCCAACTGCGGCATGGCCCGCGCGTTCGCGTTGCTGATGGAGGGTGACATCGAGGTGTCGGACGAGGCGATCTTCGGCGACGTCTCCGCCACCGTCGCGACGGCGCTCGAGCGTTGCTTCGCGCGGTCGTCGCAGCCGACCGGAATCGCCGGTACCGCGTTCGAGATCGCACTCGATCAGCTCGTCTGACGGCACGGGAGACCCCATGAACACAGTTCACGACCCACCGGCCTCCACCACGCGCCTGCAGCAGGCGATGAAACCGCGGCAGCTGGTGATGATGAGTCTGGGCGGCGCGATCGGCGCCGGACTGTTCGTCGGCTCCGGTGCGGGCATCGCCGTCGCCGGGCCCGCCGTGCTCGTCTCCTTCCTCATCGCCGGATTCCTCGTCGTCCTCGTCATGCGGATGATGGGCGAGATGGTGGCCGCCGACCCGGACAGCGGTGCGTTCTCCGTCCACGCCGAGAAGGCGATGGGCCCGATCGCCGGCCGGACCATCGGCTGGCTCTACTGGGTGCAGGTCGTCATCGTGGTCGCCGCGGAAGCGACCGCGGCAGCGGCTATCACCGCCGCCTCCCTGCCGGCGGTGCCGCAATGGGTGGCCGCACTGGCGTACATGAGTGTGCTGACCGCGGTGAACCTGGCGGGCGTCTCGCGCTTCGGTGAGTTCGAATTCTGGTTCGCCGCACTGAAGATCGTGGCGATCGTCGCGTTCCTCGCGGTCGGCTGCGCGATGATCCTCGGCTGGATCCCGAGCTTCGACGCGCCCGGTTTGTCGAACCTCACCGGCCACGGCGGTTTCGCCCCCACCGGCGTCACCGGCATCGCGGCAGGCCTGCTGATCGTGGTCTTCGCGTTCGGCGGCACCGAGGTGATGGCCATCGCGGCCGCCGAGACGTCGGAGCCCCGGCGCAACGTGAGCCGCGCGGTGCGGTCGATCGTGTGGCGGATCCTGGTGTTCTACGTCGGTTCCGTCCTGATCATGGTGACGGTGCTGCCGTGGACCGCGGGGGAACTCGCGACGGGTCCGTTCGTCGCGGTCCTGAACGCCGCACACGTGCCCGGCGCCGGCGCCGTCATGACAATCGTCGTGGTCATCGCGCTGCTGTCGTCGCTGAACGCCATGCTGTTCAGCGGTTCCCGGATGATCTACTCGCTGTCCGAACGCGGGGCGGCCGCGAAGGTGTTCGGCCGGGTGTCGGGCAACGGCGTCCCCCGCGTGGCGGTGCTGGCGTCGGTGGCGTTCGGTTTCGTCACCGTCGTCCTCAACTACCTGGCACCGGATCGTGTTCTCCCGCTGCTGCTCAACGCGGTCGGTTCGACGATCCTGGTGTTGTGGACGTTCGTGACGGTCTCGCAGATCGTGCTGCGGCGGCGCGCCGAGAAGTCGGGCCGGACGGATCTGCCGCTGAAGATGTGGGGTTTCCCGTATCTGTCGTATGTCGCACTCGCGCTGCTGGCCGCGGTCGCGGTGCTGGCATTGTTCGACGACGCGGCACGCAACCAGCTGTTCGCGACGCTCACGTTCACGTGTGCGATCACGCTCGCCTGCTGGGTGCTCGGGCGCAGGCAACGCGACACCACCGGCGGTGAAGCGCCGGAGAAGCTGCCCGAGACCGTCGGCTGAGAGGCCACCGCCGCACGCTCACGGACGTCGAGGGGTCGTCCGCGAGAGTGCGGTGGTGTCCCGCTCAGCGGACACCTCCCGGTCGCCGAACGTCCCCGCGGCCTACCGTCGGCTGCACGCGACGAAGGGCCGGGAATGACCACACCTCCAGACGTTTTCGCTCCAGCCACGCTGGGCCCCATCACGATACGCAACCGCATCATCAAATCGGCCACGTTCGAGGGCCGCACCCCCGACGCCCTGGTCACCGACGAACTGATCGATTTCCATCGCCGCCCCGCCGCGGGTGGGGTCGGGATGTCGACGGTGGCCTACTGCGCCGTGGCACCGGAGGGCCGCACCGAGCGCGGGCAGTTGTGGATGCGCCCGGACGCCGTGCCCGGGCTGCGCCGACTCACCGACGCCATCCACGCCGAGGGTGCGGCCGCATCCGCGCAACTCGGGCACGCCGGACCCGTCGCGAACGAGAAGTCCACCGGACTGCCTGCGCTCGCACCGTCGCGGTCGTTCAATCCGCTGAGCATGCGGATGATCCGCAGCGCCACCACCGCCGACATCGCCAGGATCACCGCCGCCCACGGCACCGCGGCGCAGCTCGCCGTCGAGTCCGGTTTCGACGCCGTCGAGATCCATTTCGGCCACAACTATTTCGCCAGTTCCTTCCTCAGCCCGAAGCTGAACCGGCGCACAGATTCCTACGGCGGATCACTCGAGAACCGGGCCCGGGCGGTGCGGGACGTCGCCCGGACCGTGCGCGACGCCGTCGGCGGGCGGATCGCAATCCTCGCCAAGCTGAACATGGACGACGGCGTCCCCGGCGGATTCTGGCTCGACGAGGCCATCCAGGTCGCCCGACTGCTGGAGCACGACGGCAGTGTCGACGCCCTCGAACTCACCATGGGCAGTTCACTTCTCAATCCCATGTACCTGTTCAAGGGTGACGCTCCGGTCCGCGAGTTCGCCGCCGCCATGCCGCAGCCCGTCCGCCTCGGCGTGCAACTGGTAGGCAAGTCACTGATCCACGCCTACCCCTACCGCGACCTGTTCATGCTCGAGCACGCCCGCCAGATCCGCGCGGCGGTGATGTTGCCGCTCGTCCTGCTCGGCGGAGTCACCGACCGGGCGGGGATGGACACCGCCATGGCCGAGGGCTTCGAATTCGTCGCCATGGCCCGCGCGTTGCTGCGCGAACCCGATCTGGTGAACCGTATCCGCGCCGAGTCGCGCACTCCATCGTTGTGCATCCATTGCAACAAGTGCATGCCCACGATCTTCAGCGGAGCGCGCTGCGTGCTCGTCGAGTGACGCACTGCACCGGCGGTGCGCTCACATGTGGAGCGCGATGAGGGATCCGATCCCGACGACGGCGCCGAAGATCAGTGGGATGCAGATGATGTCGATGAAGATGCCGGTGCTGATCATCTTGATCATCGGCACGTAGCCCGATCCGTAGACGATGGCGTTCGGTGGCGTCGAGACCGGGAGCATGGCGCCGGCATTCGCGCCGAACACGCCGGCCATGGCCGGGATGATCGGGTCGACGCCGATCGCGAGGGCGATCGGGATGATGATCGGGACGACGATGCCCACACTGGCCGTATTGCTGGTGGTCTCGGAGATGACCAGACCCATGACGATCGCGATCAGGGCGAGAACCCAGGAACTCTGCACACCCGTGGCCCGGGCGATGGTGGTGCCGAGGGTTTCCGCGAGTCCGGTGGCGTTCATCATGGTGCCGATGGTCAGACCGGCGCCGACGAGGAGAACTGTGCCCCAGTCGATCTTGGCGGCCTCCGACCAGGTGAGGGTGGATTCGCCGCTCCCGTTCCCGCGGGGCAGGAAGAACAGCAGACCCGCGGTGAGGACGACGACGGATCCCTCGTTGAGGTGATCGGTGAAGGCGGTGACGATCGGGCTCGTGACACCGAAGGTGGTGACGAGGGACGGCAGCACCCAGAGGACGACGGTGACGAGGAAGATCACCAGGACGTTGCGTTCGCCGCGGTTCATCGGGCCGAGGTCCGCGTAGTGGGCGCGGAAGTAGTCCTGGCCGCCGCGGATGCGCTTCACCTCGGGGCGGTTGACGAGGATCAACGCGACCCACATGACCGCGCCCATCACCAGGAGGTACGGGGCCGACATGGAGATCCAGTCGAACAGTTCGACCTTGTAGCCGGTCATCCGCTCGATGGTGCCGCGGCCGATGACGTTGGCGATGCCGGTGATCGGGGTGAGGACCGAACCGATGCTCGCGCCGTAGGCGATGGACAGCATGAGCAGGCAGGAGAATTTGGTGCGGTTGGTCCTGATGCCCGGGTTCTGCTCCTGAATGAGATCGCCGATCGTCTTGACCACGCCGATGCCGATGGGAAGCAGCATCGCGGCGGTGGCGGACGACGACACGAACATCGAGAGGATGCAGGCGACGACACCGAATGCGGCCGCGGTGCGGTAGGTGCTGTTGCCGATGCCCGGGAACGAGAGCACCTTGAGCGCGAACCGTCGGTCGAGCCCGTGCACCGTCATCGCGCGAGCCAGGATGAACGCGCCGATCACCAGGAACACCGTCGCGGAGCCGAACGACCCGTACACCTCCTGGGGTGTGCCGACGCCGAGGACGACGAGTAGGGCGATGCCGATCAGCGCGGTCACCGGGATGGGGACGGGTTCGGTGATCCACAGCAGGACCACGACGGTCAGGACCGCGAGCATGGCCTGCTGGGAATTCGGCATGTCGATCGGCAGGACGAGGATGCCGATGAGCAGGGGCAGCGCGGCGATCAGGCCGAGACGTCCGCGGATGTAGTCGAAGCGTTCCTCTCCTGCGAGTTTCGGTGGCTGCTCCGTCGCGGGGGCGAGTGTGCTCATGTCAGATCCTTGCCAGTTGCGGAATGGAGGGCAGGTCTTCGTCGACGGCGGCACCGCTGTGCCAACCGCGGACGGCGCTCGCGGCGATGTCCTTCGCCTCACCGAGGTAGTCGTCGGCGGTGACGAGTTGCGCGGGCAGCAGTTCGGCCACGCCGGCCTCCGCCGCGACCTCGCGCAGGGTGTCGGCGAGCACGCGATGCGTGGTCCGGGCGCGGGTCGCGGCGGTGTAGAGCAGGTCGTGGGCGCGTTCGCGGCCCAGGGCGTCGGCGAGTTGGATCATCTGCGCCTCGGCCATGACCAGCCCGCCGTCGAGGTCGAGGTTCGCGCGCATCCTGTCGGCGTCGACCCGCATGCCCGTGACGATGACCAGAGCCTCGGACAGGGCACTGCCGGCCAGGACCCCGAGCTGCGGGATCACCTGCCATTCGATCTGCCACTCGCCGGCGCTGCGTTCGTGGCCGGCTTCCTGGATGCGGCTCAGCGACGACAGCAGCGCCCCGGCGGTCTGGGACAGTCCGATGATGGCCTCCGACGAGATCGGGTTGACCTTCTGCGGCATCGTCGACGACGCACCGCGGTGGCTGTTGTAGGGCTCGAAGACCTCGCCGATCTCCGTGCGGGAGAGATCGACGATGTTGCGGGCGAGCTTGGCGCACGTCGCCGCGACAGTGGCGCAGAGCCAGCCGTATTCGGCGATACCGTCGCGGTCGACGTGCCACGGGATGTCGGTGCCGTGCAGGCCGAGCAGATCGGCGACGCGGGTCCGGACGTCCGCGGATTTCGCTCCGAGCGCCGCGGACGTGCCGCCCGCCCCGAACAGGGAGACCACGGCGATCCGCGGCACCGCCTGCTGGAGACGTTCGCGGTGGCGGGTGAATTGACCCAGCAGCGTCGCGAGGGTGGCGCCGAATGTGGTCGGCACCGCCTGCTGGGCGTGGGTCCGGCCGGGCATCACGGTGCCGGCGTGGGCTTCGACCTGGACCGCGAGCGCATCGCCGAGTTCACCGAGCTGCCAGTCGAGCGCGGCCAGCGACCGCGCGAGCTGCAGGGCGAGCCCGGTGTCCATGATGTCCTGGGTGGTCGCACCGTAATGGACTCGACCGTTCGGCCCGTCCGGCAGCGCCGCGGAGATCTGCCGCACCAGGCCGAGGATCGGGTAGCCGACGTTCTTGGCCGTCTCCCACAGGGCGTCGCGGTCGATGCTGTCGATCCGGGCGGCCGCGGCGATCGCCGCGGCGTCGTCCGCCGAGATGACCCCGTGCTCACCCTGCGCGATGGCGATGGCCCGCTCGGTGGCCAGCCAGCTCTCGATGCAGCTGTCGGCGGAGAAGATGTCGAGTTGCACGTCGTCCCCTGCCAGGTGGGTGAGAAGGGAGAACGGGTTTTTCGAATGAATGGACACGAAGGGCCTTTCGCCTGACGTAGTGGATCACCCACATCCGCGACTGTGACTCACGCCATGTGGAATCGGTTCCACACTACTGTGAGGCAAGCCACTCGTTCTGTCAAGAGAGGCGGTCTCATCGACGTCCACGGTCGTCCTCGACGCCTTTACCTGCGGTTACGTTGGGTATGGTGGGTTTGTGCCCAAACTTCAGGACGTCGCCGCGCTGGCCAAGGTGGGGGTGGGTACCGCCTCACGCGCGATGAGCGGCCGCGGCTACGTGGACCCCGATACGCGCAAGAGAATCCTCGAGGCGGCCGACGCATTGGGCTACCGGCCCAACAAGGTCGCCCAGGCACTGCGCGAGAACAAGACGCGCGTCGTCGGATTGCTGCTCCCCGACATCTCGAACGAGTTCTACACCGACAGCGCCGCCGTGCTGCAGTCCGTTCTGTTCGAGGCCGGATTCCAGCTCGTCGTCAGCGCGAGCGGCAACGATCCCGAATCCGAGGAACGCGGACTGCGCTCCCTGCTCGATCACCGCGTCGACGGAATCATCCACGTCCCCGTCGACGCTCGGCGCCTACTGCCGACCGGCGTGCCGATCGTGCAACTCAACCGTCACTCGGTCCCACTACAGACCGATGCCGTCGTCAGCGACGACGAATTCGGCATCGAAGCGATCACCGACCTGGCCCTGCAGGCCGGACACACCGATCTCGCACTCGTCATCGGCGGGGCCGATCACAGCACCACTGCCGACCGCATGCGAGGGTTCCGCAACGCCGTCGACCGTGCGGGAATACCGGAGGCGCCCAAGGGAACCGCCGGCCACCGCTTCCGCATTCTCGAGGGTGACTTCACCTCGGAATGGGGACGGAACGCGATGCACGCGATCGCCGGCGACCTGCCGGGCGTCGTCATCGCCGCCAGTAGCCGGATCGCGCTGGGCGTCCTGCACGCCTGCTCCGACCTCGGCCTGTCGGTGCCCGGCCACCTGTCCGTCGCCGCGCACGGAAACCCCGAGTGGTATGAGGTGTTTCCGCCCGGAATCACGTCCTACGCCCCGCCCCTGGCCGAGATGGGGCAGGAGGCGGCGGTGCGGATCCTCGCCAAGATGGAGGCCGGCACCGGGGACGGCACCCCCACCACGACGAGACTGAGAGGAGAAGTCCACCACCGTCATTCGATCGGCGGCAACATCTCCGCCCCCACGCCGTGACGGCCTCCGATCACCAGCTCGTCTGCGCCAGCACCGCATCCAGAGCCGCGTAGCTCTCGTTCATGCCGCCCTCCATGCCGGACTGCAACATGCCGTCGCGCTCCTCCGGAGTGTGGAACTGGCTGACGACGGACAGTTTGGTGCGTCCGTCGCCGAGGTCGGTGTAGGTGTTGTTCTCGACGATGACGTGTCCGGGCATGCCGTCCCATTCGAATGTGTACACGAGGCGCTCCTCCGGGGTGATCTCCCGGAACCGGCCCTCGAACCCCTGTGCCTCGCCGTCCGCGTGTTCGACGAAGCGCCAGTGCCCGCCGCGTTCGAATTCCCAGCGTTCGACGTCGAGTTCGTTTCCGCGACCCCACCACTGGGCGAGCAGTTCCGGTCTCGTGAACGCGGCCCACACGCGTGAGCGGGGAGCGTTGAAGATGCGTTCGACGTGGATCTCCCGGTCCGTCGGCGTCGAGACGGTCGCGGTGGTGGGAGTCTGCGAGGTGCTCATGACGTGCCTTCCGTTCGATTGAGGAATTCGTCCAGACGGTCCAGGCGCCCTTCGAGCGACAGTTGGTAGTCGCGGATCCAGGCCACCTCACGCTCGAGGGCATTGGTCCCCAGCATGCAGTACCGCACCCGGCCACGCTTCTCGGTCACGACCATCCCGGCCTCCTCGAGCAGTCGCACGTGCTTCTTGATGCCGGTGAGGGTCATCTCGAAGAGTTCGGCGAGGTCGCTGATCGAGCAGGCGCCGTCACCGAGCCGGCGGAGAATCCCACGTCGCGTGGGGTCTGCCAGTGCGGCGAACGTAGCGTCGAGAGCCGAATACTGAACCATCGGGTTCAGTGTTGCACGTGCGTGGTGCTCCGTCAACGGTTTTCGCGGTGATCTCGGCGCCGGTACGGATCGATAACGAATCCGGACGCCCCGCCTGTCGCCGCCCTGGGCATCTCGCGGGCGCCGTTAGCGTCGGACCCGTCGGCACACGTCCGCACACCGAGGGGGCGCAGATGGAATCACGCGTCTTTCCTCGCCGCCCGGCGATCGTGGTGGCGCTCGCGGTGTGCGCGACGTTGGCCGTCGTCGCGGTGCTCGGCACCGTCGACCCCTGGACGCCGAAGGTCGGGCTGTTCGCCGGCGGCGCCGATCTGCACGTCTACCGCGACGGCGGCTGGCGGGTTCTGCACGGCCTGCCGCTGTACAGCGGACCCGTCGCGCTCGGGCTGCTCTACACCTACACGCCGTTCTCCGCGATCGCCTTCGTGCCGCTCGAACGCATACCCGGCGCGTACGTCGACAACCTGTGGATGGCATTCAACCTGGGTGTGCTGGCGGGGTGCATCCTCCTGTGCTGGCGCATCCTCGGGTACCGGATCACCCCGTACCTGCTGCTGGTCACCGCGCTGATGACGGTGACCTGCACCTTCGTCGAACCGGTGCGGACGACGCTGTTCTACGGCCAGGTCAATCTGGTGCTGATGCTGTGGGTGCTCTGGGACTTCTCCCGGCCGGAGCGCAGCGTGCTGCGCGGGGTGGGTATCGGGCTGGGCGCGGCCGTCAAACTGACCCCCGGCTTCTTCGTCGTCCAGCTCCTCGCCCTGCGCCAGTGGCGGGCGGCCGCGGCCGCGACGTCCGTCTTCGCGGGCACGGTGGCGCTCGCCTGGGTGATCGTGCCCGACGACTCCCGCCGGTACTGGACCAGCACGTTCTTCGACTCCACCCGCATCGCCGACGACGCGCACCCTTCCAATCAATCGTTGCGGGGAACACTGACCCGGCTCACGGACGGGCAGGTACCGCCGTGGCTGTGGCTGATCCTCGCGGGAGCCGTCGCCGTCGTCGGCCTCGTCGTGTCGGTTCGCCTGTACGAACGCGGCGAGCGGTTGCTGTCGGTGGTGCTCGGCGGGCTCACCGCCGCCGTGGTGTCGCCGTTTTCGTGGAGCCACCACTGGGTGTGGCTGGTGCCGCTGATGGTCTACCTGATGCACCGCGCGGTCACGGACACCGGGCGGTGGTGGTTCGCGTTCGCCGCGCTGTTCGCGTCGACATCCGCGTGGCCGTACTGGTGGAGCCCGGACTTCGCCGTCGTCGGACTGTTCCTGTTCCCTCCGTCGTGGCCGGTCGCGTTTCTGCTGCAGAACATCTACGTGCTCGTGTACGTCCCGGTCCTCGCGTCGGCGATCCGGATGGTCACCCGGCGCACCCGGCATCGGCCGATCCTCACCTCGGTCGTGACGTACCCGCAGGCGCCGGAACCGCCGGAGATGTCGCTGCGAAGCGCGTGACGGCACCGCCTTTCCGCACCCCTCGACGCACCGTCCGGAATACCCTGGCAAGTGCACGCACCGTGCACCGCCTGGACTCTGCACCCCCGGAATCGAACCGCCATGACCGAGCGCCCGCCGAGTGATTCGACGGTCGCGACTGGGCCGCCCACCGAACTGGGCGAGGAAACCCAGCTGCCGCCGTCGACGACGTCGGGCGCCGAACCGGTGTTCGTCGTCGACAGTGGCGTCGAACGCCTCGTCGCGGATTGGGAGTCTTCGGGTTCGCCGGCCGAACTCACCGAGTACCTGCCCGACACCGCCGCGATCCGGCGGGCGGCGCTGATCGAGTTGATCAAGGTGGATCTCGAGTACCGGTGGCTGCGGTCGGGCTGCCCGAAACGCATCCCGGAGTACTGCCTCGAATTCCCGGAGCTACTGGCCGAACCGCTGCCGCCGGAACTGGTCTACCTGGAGTACCGGGTCCGCAGTCGGAGCGGCGCCGACGTCGATCCCGAGGAGTACGTCGCCGAGTACCCGCAGCAGGCGGACCGGTTCGAGACGCTGCTCGAGGACGACCGGCGCATGGACCGGCGCTCGGCGAGCGCGGCACTCGGCCCGGACGACGACTTCGACGTCGGCGGCCGCCTCGACGATTTCGATCTGATGATGGAACTGGGCCACGGCGCGTTCGCGCGGGTGTTCCTCGCCCGGCAGCGGTCGATGCAGCGGTGGGTGGCGCTGAAGATTTCCCGGAACATCGGCAACGAGCCGCAGACTCTCGCGCAGCTCGACCACCCGTACATCGTCCGCGTCTACGACCAGCGGGTGCTGGAGGATCGCCGCCTGCGGGTGCTGTTCATGGAGTACGTCCCCGGTGGCACACTCCTCGACGTGGTGCGGCTGGTCCGCAAGACCCCACCCGAGCAGCGCTCCGGACAGTTGCTGCTCGATTCGGTGGACCGCGTCCTCGAGACGCGGGGCGAGATCCGGCCCGAGTACTCGAGTGTGCGGGACGAGATCGCCGCGCTGTCGTGGCCGGAGACCGTCGCCTGGATCGGTCTGCGGCTCGCCGACGCACTCGACTACGCGCGGGCGCACGGCGTCCTGCACCGCGACATCAAACCCGCGAACGTGCTGCTGGGCCTGGAAGGAATCCCGAAGCTGGCCGATTTCAACGTCAGTTCGAGCGACAGCGTCGAGAATCGCGGCGCCGGCGGATTCATCGGCGGCTCCGTCGCGTACATGTCGCCCGAACAGTTGGAGGTGATCGACCCGGACACCCGCCGGACCGCCACCGACCTCGACACCCGCAGCGACATCTTCGCGCTGGGGGTCATGCTGTGGGAACTGCTGACCGGGGCGCGGCCGTTCCCGGACGACGACGGAAGCGCGTCGCCGCACGTACTTCTCGAATCGCGGCGCCGGGGCGTCGACCCGGAGCGGTCCGCGCTCCCCGAGGACTGCCCGGCCGCGATGCGGCGGATCCTGGTGAAGTCCCTCGCCCCCGACCGGGACAACCGGTGGTCGAGTGGCCGGAAGCTGACGCGTCAGTTCGCGCTCTGCCTCGACCCGCACGCCCGCGATCTCGTCGACCCGGCGCCGGGCAGCGTCCGGTCGAGGATGTGGCGGTGGGCGCTGCCCATCGTGCTCGCCGCGGTCGGCATCCCGAATCTGCTGGCAGCGGGATACAACTACTACTACAACAAGGTGCTCATCATCGCGACGCTGCCCGCCGAGGCGCAGCAGGATCTGGAGTTCGTGCACCTGGTGATCGGCGGAATCGCGTTTCCGCTGGGCGCGGTTCTCATCGTCTACTGGTGTCGCCTGTCGCTGACGGTGCCACGTGGTCTCCGCAACGGCCGAACCTACAGTTCCGAGGTGCTGGAGAAGGCACGGGCCACGACGCTGGGGCTCGGACATCGGGCGGTGGTGGTCAGCTTCGGGCTGTGGGTCGTCGCCGGGGTCGCCTACCCGATCGCCTTGGAACTCACGGCCGGCGGCATCCCGTTTCGGGCGTACACGCAACTCCTCGCGTCCCTCGCCGTGTGCGGGGCGGTCGCCCTCGCCTACCCGTTCTTCATCCTCACCTTCTATGCGGTGCGGTGCCTCTGCCCGATCCTGCTGTCGCATGGCGAGTTGCGCGGAAGCGACGGCCGCAACATCCGGGCCCTCGGCCGGGGCATGCCGCGGTACCTCGCCGTCGCCGCGGCCGTCCCGCTGATCGGGGTCGCCGGGCTCAGCTTCGTCGGCGGGAGCACCGGCGATGCCGTGAACGCGACGGTCCGCGCGCTGTGCCTGGGCGGCATCTTCGCCTTCATCGCCGTGTACCAGCTGTTCCGAAGGATCGAGAGCGATCTGCGCGCACTCGCGCGGGTGGTGTCGCTGGAGGTGCCGGGATCTCCGACCCGCCGGCGTCGGTAGGAGCGGCCGGGTGAAAAAGAAGGCCCCTGGTGCTGCCGGGTCGGGGTCCGACAGCACCATGGGCTCAACAGGTATTTCTCCGGAAGCCCCCTCAGCGTTACACCCCGCGTGTCGCGGTCCCGGCGAGGCCGCCCATCGTCATGTCGTACAGGGCCGTGGCCAGCTGGTTTCGCCGGTCGCGCAGGTCCCGGCGAAGGTACTCGAGCCCCACCTCGCGGTAGCTGACGGTGAGCACCAGGAGCAGCGCGTCGAGGTCGACACCGGGACCGATCGCGGACGGATTCACCGTCACATACGTACGCAACAGGTCGCGGCACCGTTCCTCGATGCGGACCGAACGGTGAGCCGCCAGGGCCAGGTGCGGGGCATCGTTGAGCAGCGAACCGAGGATGTCGCGGTACTCGTCCAGGACGGCGAGGAACTGGGACTGCAGGGCGGCGTCCTTCAGGAATGTGCCCTCCGCGACCGACTGCTCGAGCTGCGCCCCGAACGCGGCCGTGGTTTCCTCCATGATCCGGTCCATCAGGACCTCGATGATCTCGTCCTTGTTCGCGAAGTACTGATACACCGATCCCTTCGAGATGCCCGCCGCGTCCGCGATGGCGTTCGTGCTGCAGCCGGTGTACCCCTTCGCCCGCAAAACCTGACCTGTTGCCGACAGGATGCGTGCGACCGTCGCCTGCGAACGCTGCTGGGAGGGATCTTTCCGCTGGCCAGTGCCCATTCGCGCAGCCTTCCCGATCTGTCACACAATGCGACTTGTACCCGTCCAATCCGGTGGAGTGAACTGTAACTCACAGCAACTCGAGCGGGGTTGAGGCACCAGGACGCCCCTCTCGACGACCGAATCGAGTACCTCGAACATGACAGAAACCCAGTCTCGGGAATCCGCCCCCGGCTTCTCCGATTTCACGCCGCCGCGACGCTTCGACATGGACTCGGAGTGGGGTCGCCGCTCGATGCGGACGCTGTCGCGGTTCGTGCACGGCGATCCGACGCCCACCGCGGCGGAGCGGGAACTCCACGCCCGGGCGGTCGTCAGCCAGGACGAGATCGGTGCCGCACTCGCGCGGGCGGTGCTCGTCGACAAGACCGTGACCATGACCCAGTTCTCCCGGGCACTCTCCGACGGGATCGGCAGCGTGCCCGACCCCGCGCCGCCGCTGGTCGCCTTCTTCGACGCGGTGGACCACCGGCCGTCGTGGGTCGACGACCGTCGCCTCGACCGCGGGGCCGCCGTCTGCCTGCGCAGCGGGATGACCGGACTCGACCTCCTCGCGACCGGTTCGCTGATGAACGGCTACCGCAGCGCCGCCACCTCCCGCCAACTCGTGGCCACCGGCAGGCTCGTCGGGGACGGCGCCGGTCAGCGGGTCGCCGAGACGGTGCGGTGGTGGTACGAGTGCGTCCTCCCGGGTGGCCTGGAGCGTGACCGCCGCGGCTGGCAACTGTCGGTCCACGTCCGGTTGATGCACGCGTTCGTCAATCTGACGCTGCTGCAGGACGAGGACTGGGACGTGTCCGACTGGGGTATGCCGATCAACCAGTCGGATCAGGCGGGGACGCTCGCGCTCTTCTCGACGACGTTCCTCGTCGGCCTCCGCTCGCTGGGGGTGTGGGTCTCCGCCGACGAGGGCGCGGACGTCATGCACCTGTGGCGGTACATCGGCTGGCTGATGGGCATCGACGACCACTGGCTGGTCGACGACGAGAACACCGGGCGCCGCACCATGTGCCAGATCGGGATGTTCGCTCCCGGACCCGACGACAACTCCCGGGTGCTGGCCGACTCACTGCAGAAGTCGTGGGCCGGTTTCCACTACCCGCACGCGGAGGCCCTGCGACGCCGACTCAACCGCCAGCGCCTGCTCAGCATCCAGCGGATGTTCTCCGGCAAGAGGGGCATGCAGGAACTCGGACTGCCGGTCGTGCCCGCCTGGTTCGTTCCGCTCGCCCTCGCCGGGAACGGGACGATGCACGGTGCGGCGCGGGTGAGTCCGGCCATCCGGGACCGTGTCGGCCGCCGCTCTCGGCGGCGCGTGGAGGCGTGGCTCGCCGCGAACGAGGGTGCCGCAACTCAGCGACGCTCGTAGATACCGCGCACGTATGCCGCCTGTCCGGCGTGCTGAAGATCGTCAGAGACGACGCTGACCAAGCGGACACCGAGAGTGACCGGCGGATCCCAATTCTCGTCGACGATCCGGTCGAGGTCGTCCGTGCCGATCGTCTGCACGTAATCGACGGTGCGATCGTGCACGGCGTCGTGGTACTCCCGCAGCAGTTCCGCCCCGGTGCGCACCTTCGCCACCTCGTCCGACGACTGCCCATAGCCGATGTCGGCGACCCGGAACGGCAGATCGAAGCGCTCCACCCACCCGCCGGACGTCCACACCTGCTCGGTGCCCGCGACTCCGGCGACGTGATCGTCCTGCACGCGCGTCAGGTGCCAGATCAGCCACGCGATGGTGTTCGCGTCCGCGTCCACCCGGAACGTGAGGGCGTCCGCGGGCAGATCGGCCAGCGTCGAATGCACGGTCTCCTGAATACGATCGAAGGCGTCGGTCAACAGCGCGCTATGGTCCACGATCTTCCTTTCGTCGTGTGCACATCACGTTCCACTATGACCCCAGGCGGGCCCGTTCGGCATGCCTCTGGACGGTCTCGTCCGGCTCCGGTGCCGATGCAAGCTTGCTCGGCCACCAGATCTTCTGCCCGATGTCGACGGTGAGGGCGGGCACCAGGAGTGACCGCACGAGGAGTGCGTCGAGGAGAACACCGAAGGCGACGATGAACGCGATCTGCGCGAGGAAGATCAGCGGAATGACGGCGAGCGCCGAGAACGTCGCCGCCAGAACCACTCCCGCCGACGTGATCACCCCACCGGTGACGGTCAGACCGCGCAGCACGCCGCGGCGGGTGCCGATGCGCTGGGCTTCTTCCCGGCCCCGGGTCATGAGGAAGATGTTGTAGTCGATTCCGAGGGCGACGAGGAACACGAACGCGAACAGCGGGACGACGGGGTCCGCGCCCGGGAACCCGAAGACGTGCTCGAAGACGAGGGACGAGATACCCAGGGTCGCAGCGAAGGACAGCACGACCGTCCCCATCAGCAGCAGCGGTGCGAGCAGTGAACGCAGCAGCAGGCACAGGATCGCGAACACCACGAGGATGACGACGGGGATGATCAGCGTGCGGTCCCGCGTCGACGTCGTCTTCGTGTCGAGATCGGTGGCGGTGGTGCCCCCGACGAGGGCGTCGGCGCCGTCGATCGGGTGGACGGCGTCGCGGAGCGCGACGATGGTGTCTTCGGCCTCGCGGGAGTCGGCGGGATCGGTCAGGGTCGCGTCGATCGCCACGCGGCCGTCCACCACCAGTGGGTCCTGCGTGCCGGGGGCGGTCAGCACGGTGATGTCGCCGACACCGTCGACCCGGGCGGCGGCGACCACCGCGTCGCGGGCGCCCTCGTTCGCGATGATCACGGCTGGCGAACCGGAGCCGGCGTCGAAGTGGTCGCCGAGGATCTGCTGGCCCGCAACGGAATCGACGTCGAGCAGGAACGTCTCGGACTCCGCGACGCCGCTGGCCTTGAACTGAGGAAGCAGGAGCGCGAAGAGCACCAGCACCAGACTGGACGCGACCCAGAATCGGCGCGGATGTGCGCCGATCCGCGCGGCGAGCGCGGCCCAGAACTTGTGGTCGGCGGCCTCGTCCTTCTCGACGTGCCGTGCGTCGAAGGCGGGCCTGCTCGGCCAGTACGCCGCCCGGCCGAGGAGCACGAGCACCGCGGGGAGGTACGTCATGGAGGCGACGAACGACGCCGCGATGCCGATGGCCGCGACCGGTCCGAGACCGCGATTGGAGTTGAGATCGGACAGCAGCAGACAGAGCACGCCGGCGATGACGGTGCCCGCGGACGCCGCGACCGGTTCGAGTGTCGCCCGCCAGGCGGTCCGCATGGCGCGGTACTTGTCCTGCTCGATCCGCAGTTCCTCGCGGTAGCGGGACACGAGCAGCAGGGCGTAGTCGGTGGCGGCGCCGAACACCAGGATGAACAGGATCCCCTGACTCTGGCCGTTCAGCGCGATCACACCGGCGTCGGCGAGCACGTACACGAGCAGACTCGACAGTCCGAGCGCGAAGACCGCGGACGTGATCACGGCGAACGGGAGGATCGGGCTGCGGTAGACGACGATGAGGATGAGGATCACCACGACACCCGCTACCAGGAGCAGCAGTCCGTCGATTCCCGCGAATGCCGACGACAGATCCGCCACCTGACCGGCGGGCCCGGTGACGAGGACGGTGAGACCGTCCGGTGCGGCATCGAGCGCGTCCCGGAGTTCGGTGACACTGTCGCCGACCTCCCCTGCGCTGTCGACGGGCACGAACATCTCCAGTGCCCGACCGTCGGCGGACGGGATCGGCGGTGACACCTCGTCGCCGAATCCCTCCGACCCGGCGAAGGAGGCCGCGGTGCCCGAGAGGAACTCGGTGTCGGCGGCGGTGATCCCCGACGTCCGCTCGGCGACAACGATCGCGGGCACGAACCGGGTGTCGGTGAAGCCCTTCTGCAGCGCCGACACCTCGGTGGCCTCGGCCGACGCGGGCAGGAACGACGTGCTGTCGTTCTGCTGGACGGTGGAGAGTTTCCCGGCGAACGGTCCGCCGAAACCGCCGACGGCCAGCCAGACGATCACCAGCAGGGCTGGCAGAATCCATCGCAGTCGACGAACCGGGCGTGGGCGGGCGGTTGTGGTCACATGCACTCCAATGCGGGACGATTCGACGACCGGATGTCCGGATTGCGACGTTCCTATTTTGTTCAGCATGCTGAGCAAATTGCAAATGGAGGCGAAGAAATGACGAGCGACGGCATGGACCAGTGGCCTACCGGACGGTTGCTGTCGACGGCTGCGCGACTGGTCGAGCACTCGTGGGAGGACATTCTCCGGTCGCAGAACATGACCCATGCGGGACTCATCTCACTGCACACGATCGCCGACCGACCGGCCTCGCAACGCGACATCGCGAAGGCGTCGCGGGTGACGGACCAGACCATCAGCCGCACCATCGACCGCCTCGAGCGGGGCGGGTACGTCACCCGGGAGACCGATCCGAACGACGAGCGCCGCAAACGGGTCGCGATCACCGAATCGGGACGCGCGATCTACCGGCACCTGCTGACCCTGGAGAAGGAGGACGCGGCCCTCACCGCCGCGGTCGGCGACGTGGGGCCGCTGCGCGAGCAACTCCTCCGCCTCGTCCGGTCGCTGGGACTTCCGCCCCGGGACGAGGACTGACCCGGCCGCGGGGCAGACAGTGAACCGTCACTCTCCCTGCCGGATCATGGATCGGTTCACCGCGTCCTGGGCCGAACGCGCTTCGTACGTGAGCGGCGCGGTGTGCCGGGGAGCGCGGCGCCACTCACGTGCGGGGAATGTGCGTAGGACGTCACGTCTCCCGAGCGGTCGATCTCGAGGTGGCTCCGCGCGCGTCCCGGGGTGGGCGGGGGCTCAGCCGCCCACGACGGTCGAGCATGCGAACGTGATGTCGAATTTCGCCGAACTCGGCGCGGTCGGGTTGCTCATGTCGGGTGCCCCGACGCCTTCGCCGGTGACGGTGTAGGTGTCGCCGTCCTTGACGACCTTCGCGGAGCCGCCGGGCATGCCCTGCCCGAAGCCGAGTGCGTACGGGAGGCCGTTCGACCCGCCCTTGCTGCCGGCGATCCCGACCGCCTGCACGGTGTCGGTACCGGTGATCGTCGCGGAGACCGCCAGGTCGCCGTACGTCGCGTTGCCGGTGTCCGCCAGCGCCAGGGCCAGGGTGTCGCCCTGCTTGGCGCAGGTCGCGTCGAAGTTCGCGTCCAGCGCCTTGCCGTCGACCGCGGCCGCCGACGCACCCGACGCACCCGCCGGGCTCGCCACGGTCTGTTCCGAGCTTCCGTCGCCGGTGTCGCTGCAGCCCGAGACGAGCAGGGCGACGGCGGCCGCCGCAACGATGCCTGCGGTGTAGACGCGCTTCTGAGTCCGAACGATCTTGTTCATGATCCGTCCTTCACGTTTCGTGAGGGGCGCTCGGCGCCCGTCGTCGATTCCTTCGGCTCGCGGACTGGAGCCGATGTGAGAAAGGTAGGAACCTCTCGCGCCCTACCGATCCCAGATTTCTCGCTGCGTCGGCGGGCGGCGCCTGCGGTAACCTGCTCGAATGCGGACGGGACCGAGGGGCTCATCGGCTGCTCGGCGACCGCGGGCGATGGTCCTCGACGAGGTGTGGCGCGAACTGGACGGCGTCGAACCGCTCAGCGGGCCCGACGGCGGACCCCTGAGCCGCACGGTGAAACTGATCCTCGATCCCTTGGTCATCCGCCCTGTGCAGAACCCGCTGTGCGCCGGTCCGATCGTCACGGCCGACGGGGCGCAGCTGCTCGCCACCCGGGTGCACGCCTCCGCCGACGTACTGCGGGCCACCGCCGCCTGGTTCACCCTGCTCAAACGGGTCCGCCGGGCGCTGCGCATCACGGACGGCAACCCGCAGGACCTGTACTTCCAGCGGTGTTTCGAACTCGCGACCTGTTCGGGCGCACCCGATCCGCTCCGCGACGAGTCCGTCGCCGAGGACACGCTGCGCGACGTGCACGAGGTCGCCGCCGGCCGCACCACACAGGCGTTGAAGGCCCACGTCACCGACCCGGCCCGGGCACGGGAACTGAGCGCCCTCATCGACGTCGCGTGGGGGCGGCGACCGCTGTCGGGCGCCGCGACGGGCGACCACGCCGACAATGTGTCCGCGGTTCTCGACGCCTGTCCCGGCGCGCGTTTCGAGGAGGAGGGTGACGACGGACAGCACGCCCTCGACGACCTGATCGCCGGCCACGCGGGAACCCACCACGGGATCGTGTTGTGGACGACGGAGGTCTCGGCTCACCGGTTCGGCCTGACGGTGCATCCCGTCCCCGGACCGCCACGCCTCGGAACGTCGGCGTCCACCTCGGCGCTCGGGCTGCCCTTCGACCGTTCCGTCCACGAACGCGTCTTCACGGTGCTCCGCGCGTCGACCGACCGTGCGGAGCTACCGCCGATCCACGAACTGGTCACCACCGAGATCGCCCGAAGTTGCTCGCCCTGGGCTCTTCTCGACGAGTCGTTGCGGGTCGCGGCGACGACGGGTGCGGCACTCGCGACCGGTCTCCGCCCGATCGGGACGGTACCGGCTCCCGCGGCCACGGACACGACCGCCGTCCGGGTGATCAACGGTCGCTGGCAACGCGAGGCGTACGTCCTGCAGGCGCGGCGCCTCACCGTGACCGCCGACGCAGCGGGGAGGCTGCCCGACACGAATCCGCTGGCGGTCATCGCCGCCGAACTCCGCGAGCCGTGGCGGCCTTACCTCCGCCGCCTGTGGGTCCGCCTGCACGGCCGGGACGTCCGCGAGTTCTCCGTCCACGAACCGGGCGAACTGTGGGATCTCCTGGACGGGGTGGCGCGGTCGGTGATCCTCGACCACCGGATGCGAGTCAAGCAGGCGCTCAGCGTAATTCCGCTCGTGGATGCGGCGGATGCCCCCGAATCGAGGGCGAGTTGACCACCATCACCGTGCGGATCGACCGCGCCCCCGCCGGGGTCTGGATCATCGCCCCAGAGAACGCACCGAGCGTCCTCGACGACGCCCCGGGCATCGACGTGACCGTGCTGGAGGTGCTCGGCGGGCACCTGTCGTGGAGTGTGTTCGCCGAACACACCGTCCCGGTCGCGGTGATCGACGACGTCGACTCGGCGCAGAACTGGGTGTGGGCGGTGTTCGGCGAGGAGGTGGCACTCGCCGTGGCCGAGGGCGAGACCGGGAGCGAGGCCGCGGTCGAACCGGCTCGGCCGCGGGTGGCCGCGGCCGCCCGACGCCTCGCGTTCGCGCACTGGGCGGCGCGGTGGTGGCCGACGTCGACGGTCGACGGTATCGCAGCGCTCGACGCGGGACTGCTGAACCGCGAGATCGCGACACTCGTCGAGGACTGCGATCTGCTCGTCGACGGGGACGACGCGCTCGCACCGACCGGACCCGCGCTCGCCGGCCGTCCCGGGCGGGCCGACGACTATGCGCTCGCTGCGGGCGCCGCGGCCGCGACGCTGCCGGGCACCCTCGTGCTGGCGCGGGGCATCACGGGATCCGACTGGCGCCGGTACCCTCCCGGTCTCGTCGACTGCTCGGAGCGCGCGGTGTCGTGGGAGGTGGTGCGCACCTCCGGGATCACCGCGGTGCGCGTGAGCGTCGTTGCGGCACCTGACGTCTCCGAACCCATGGCGGAGCACCTCCGCCCCCGCGCCCTCGTCGGAACCGCATCGGGTTCCGTCGACGTCGTGCTGCAACTGTCGGGTGATGTCTGGTTCGGTGAGTCGGCCGCGCCACCCGGTGCGGAAGCGGGGGTGTCCGTGGACGTGTACCTGCCCGGGTTCGGTGTGAACGGTTCCGCGGACGTCGGAGGTCCAGACGTCCGGGAGCGGGTTCGGGCCCTGGCCCGTCTGCGGCTGCGGCGGGCCGCGGAGCCGACTCCGGACGACGCACCTGACGCGCCGCTACTCGCCGAGATAGACGCGGCCGCCTCGGATTCGGACTTCTGACGTGGACGACCAGACGGGCCGCGACCTTCTTGCCGCGGGAGCCGCGGCCTATGCGCGGGGCGACGTCGCCGAGGCGCTCCGGACGTTCGAGCAGGTCGCCGCCGCGGCCACCGGCGATCTCCGGACGAGCGCGATCATCAATGCGGCCAGCATGTCCGACGAATTGGGCGAGCACGCGAAGGCCGTCGACCTGTACCGGGAGGCCCTCGCGGTGATGCCTGCCGACGCGATCCGGATGCGTCCGGCGGCGCTGGTCAACCTGTCGCAGGCACTGCAGCACGTTGGCGATCTCGACGGCGCGCAGGACGCGCTCGAGCAGGCGCGGGAACTGCTCGCGGCCGGCGTCGAAGACCAGGGTGACCTGCGGGTCGCGTGTCTGTTGTCGCTCACCGCGGTCGCGATGCATCGGCAGCAGTGGGCGCACGCGGCCGACGTGGCCACCGAGTCCCTCGACGCGGCAGTCCGTTTCGCGCCGGGACTCGCGGGCCATCCGTTGATGAATCTCGCTGCCATCCATTTCGAGACCGGGCGTTTCGATCTCTCCGACGACTTCGCCGGGCAGGCGCTCGCCGCATTCGAGACTGCGGGCGACGTCAACGCCGTCGCCGAGACGCAGCAGAACCTGGGCATCATGCGCGCCCGCGCGGGTCGCCTCGACGATGCGGAACCGCTGCTGCAATCGAGTCAGACGTATTTCGAACGGGCCGGAATCGGCCACCGGGCGGGAATCGGATCGAAGGTGCTGGCATTTCTCGCCGAGGGCCGCGGCGACACCGCACGCGCTGCGGCGCTCTACCGCCGCAGCCTCGACTACTTCCGGGGGTCCGGAGCTGTGCTCGACGTCGCGGACGTCGAGACGCGCCTCGCCACCGTCGCCTTCGCCGAGGGCCGACCCGGCGAGGGCGAGAGACTGCTCGCCGCCGCGTTCGCCACGTACCGCGGACTGGGGCTCGGACTGCACTGCGCGCAGGTCGACTTCTGGCACGCGACCCTCCTCGAATCCGCACTGACCGCCGCCGGCACACCCGACGATGCGGCGCAGGCACGGGCCACCGCGCTCGCCGTGCCCGCGGCGATCGCCATCGACGCCGTGCGATACACACTTCCGAACGGCCGACAGCGCGAGCAGTGGAACCGCGAGATCGCCGATCCGGCGATGCAATTGGCGTTCCGTCTCGCCTACGCCGCCGGCGACGCCCGGTTGGTCGCCGATCTCGTCGAGGCGCAGTGTTCGGGGACGACGGTGGACATCGGCCGCGCCGGGCACGGCATCGCGCCGCGGCTGCCCCTGCAGTTGCCCGACCCTCCCCCTGTCGGCGCGGCCGACACCGACGGCTCCTTCCTGCTCGGTGCCGCACTGGCCGGAGTCGCGGCCGGCGCCGGCCTGCCGGTACCCCTCCCCCCGCGGCTCACCGTGACGTCGGACGGACGGATCGTGCTGGGCTCCGCGATTGCGGTCGCCGAGGAACGCTATGGGCGCGAGGTCCGCGACCACCGCGTAGTGCCGGCCTGGTGATCCCGCTTTCCGTTCGCTGCGCGGAGATTCAGGGCCGAAGGGTGTCACGGTGGTCACACCGCACGTCCGGCGACCGCCCCGCGACGCGTGGATGGATGTCCACGCTGACCTGCGAAGTGTCCGATTCGACGGCCATTGATAGCCCCATCCAATCTATGGAATAGGTCTCATAGATTGGACCTATTCCAATCTGCTGGATAGCCTCGTCGCTGTCGGCTTCCAGTCTTACGAATAGAGGTTCCAATGGCCCTGATCAACACGCAGATCAAGCCCTTCGCGGCGTCCGCTTTCAAGGACGGCGCGTTCATCACCGTCTCCGCGGACGACATCAAGGACAAGTGGGCTGTCTTCTACTTCTACCCGGCCGACTTCACCTTCGTCTGCCCGACGGAGCTCGGCGACCTCGCCGATCACCACGAGGAACTGCAGCGTCTCGGCGTCGAGGTCTTCTCGGTGTCCACCGACACCCACTTCACGCACAAGGCGTGGCACGGATCCTCCGACACCATCGGCAAGATCAAGTACGCCATGATCGGTGACCCGACGCAGGAGATCAGCAAGAACTTCGAGGTTCTGCGTGAGAACGAGGGACTGGCCGATCGCGGCACCTTCCTCGTCGACCCCGACGGCGTCATCCAGTTCACCGAGGTCACCGCGGAAGGCATCGGCCGCAACGCCGCCGAGCTGGTCCGCAAGGTCAAGGCCGCTCAGTACGTCCGGTCGCACCCGGGCGAGGTCTGCCCCGCCAAGTGGGAAGAGGGCGAAGAGACCCTCGCTCCGTCGCTCGATCTCGTGGGCAAGATCTGACGTAGCCCAGTCGACCGTAGGCACGGGCTCAGAACTTCTGAGCCCGTGCGCGCGGTTCCCGGTGCTCCGCTCCCGTGAGGGGCAATCGGTGTCGCACCAACACTTTCCGGACCGCCCAGCTGGTTTCCGGTTTCCGATCCCTTTTCCTCCCCGATCGATGGAGTAGATCCGCATGCTCGAAGCCTCGCTCGCCGGCCAACTGAAGTCCCTGCTCGAACGGCTGACCCTGCCGATCGAGCTCGTCTCCTCACTCGATGACGGTCCCAAGTCCACCGAACTCGCCGAACTGCTCACCGAGATCGCGGCG
The DNA here is from genome assembly GCF_042673295.1 of Rhodococcus sp. NPDC057014. Lineage (NCBI taxonomy): Bacteria > Bacillati > Actinomycetota > Actinomycetes > Mycobacteriales > Nocardiaceae > Rhodococcus > Rhodococcus sp. NPDC057014. The sequence continues at coordinate 54,388 of NZ_JBHUSF010000006.1, read as the reverse complement.
ATGTCGGACAAGGTCACCTACGAACGCCGCGACGACGACGCACGACGCCCGTCCTTCGCCGTCCGCCGCAGTGGCACCGACACCGAGGTCCGCTTCGCCGGGATCCCGCTCGGCCACGAATTCACCTCGCTCGCACTCGCTTTGCTTCAGGTCGGCGGTTACCCGTCGAAGGAGTCCCCCGAACTGCTCGAGCAGGTCCGCAACCTCGACGGCGACTTCCACTTCGAGACGTACTTCTCGCTGTCCTGCCAGAACTGCCCCGACGTGGTGCAGGCCCTGAACCTGATGTCCGTGCTCAATCCGCGCATCAGCCACGTCGCGATCGACGGCGCCCTGTTCCAGGACGAGGTCGACGGCCGCCAGATCATGGCCGTGCCGACGGTCTTCGTCAACGGCGAACTCTTCGGCTCCGGCCGGATGAGCCTCGAGGAGATCATCGGCAAGCTCGACGTCGGTGCCGCCGACCGCGCCGCCACCGCGATCGCGCAGAAGGACCCGTTCGACGTGCTCGTCGTCGGTGGCGGCCCGTCCGGCGCCGCGGCCGCGGTGTACGCCGCGCGCAAGGGAATTCGCACCGGCATCGCCGCCGAGCGCTTCGGCGGTCAGGTGCTCGACACCATGGCGATCGAGAACTTCATCTCCGTCCCCTACACGGAGGGCCCCCAGTTCGGGTCCGCGCTCGAGAATCACGTCCGCCAGTACGGCGTCGACATCATGAACACCCAGAAGGCCGCGAAGCTCGTGCCCGCCGCCACCGAGAACGGTCTCGTCGAGATCGAACTGGAAAGCGGTGCTTCCCTTCTCGCGCGGACCGTGATCCTGTCGACGGGTGCGCGGTGGCGCTCGATGAACGTGCCCGGCGAGGACCAGTACCGGAACAAGGGCGTTACCTACTGCCCGCACTGCGACGGACCGCTGTTCAAGGGCAAGCGCGTCGCCGTGATCGGTGGCGGCAACTCCGGAGTGGAGGCCGCGATCGATCTCGCCGGACTCGTCGAGCACGTCACGCTCATCGAGTTCGACTCGGTGCTCCGCGCCGACGAGGTGCTGCAGCGCAAACTGCGCAGCCTCCCCAACGCGGACATCCTCCTGAGCACGCTCACGACGGAGGTCGTCGGGGACGGCAACAAGGTCACCGGTCTGGCGTACCAGGACCGCACGACCGATACCGCGCACACGCTCGACGTCGAGGGTGTCTTCGTCCAGATCGGTCTCCTGCCCAACACCGAGTGGCTGGCCGGCAGCGTCGAATTGTCCGATCGCGGCGAGATCGCGATCGACGACCGCGGCCAGACGTCGGTCCCCGGCGTGTTCGCAGCCGGCGACTGCACCACAGTGCCGTACAAGCAGATCGTCATCGCCGCCGGTGCCGGCGCCACGGCAGCGCTGAGCGCATTCGATCGGCTCATCCGCACGGGCGTGCCTGCCGAGGAGTCCGCCGCCGCAACCGTCGGCTAGTTCCGCTGGACCCCTCATCCACCCGGGCGCGTGGCACACACGCCACCGCCCGGGTGGGTAGGGAATGCTGGGGCGGTGCCGACTCACCTGCCCCACCCGCCGACCTCGCACGAGCAGCCCACCGCGATCGTGCGGATGGCCGACGCCGGCGACCTGTACACGTCGTGGCGCTGGACCCACGACTCCCACCCCGCCGGGGTCGGCGTCGCACCCGCCGCGCAGGTGGACGAGGCCGTCGCCGCACTGGCCCGGGCCCTGCCCGACCTCAGGGACCCGCAGGGGCTGCACCGTTCACTGACCGCGGGTGCGTTCTCCGGCTACGAGTCCGAACACGATCTGGCTCAACTCCTCTCGCGCACATTTCTCCCGTTCGGTCTCGCCGGGCAGTTGCACGGCTGTTCACCCGCGGCGTGCGCCCCCATCTCCGGATCCAGCCGTCACCCGGGGTCGCGCAGGTGCCGTGGGAACTGATCGCCCCCGACGCCGGGCTGCGTCTCATCGACATCGCGGACGTCAGCCTGCTGGCCCCGCTGAGCATCGTGCACTCACCCGGCCGCCCGGTCCGCACCTGGACGGACGGCCACCGGCTTCCCGTCGTCGCGGTCCTCGACCCCCGGGTTCCGGGGTTCCGCGCCGATTCGGTTCTCGGTTCCGTCCTGGGGCGGATGGCCGCGGACAGCCCGCTGTCGCAGCGGGTCGCGACGTACGCCGGCAAGGGCCGGCTGCTCCCGGCCGTGGACGGACCACTGGACGTGTTCCGCCGCGAAGACGTCGACCGGGCATGGCTCGGTGCGGCGTTGCGCGAGGGCGCGGGCCGGCTGGTGTACGTCGGGCACGTCACCGCGGCGGCACCCGAATCCGGTCAGAGCGAGCACGCCGAACTGCACCTCGCCTGCTCCGCCGACGCCGTCGGGTTCGCGGAGCCGACGCGCGCGCACCGGCCGTTGTCCGCGAAGGACCTCCTGCTGGGAACGCACACGCTCACCGACGAACCGATCCGCGGCGCCGACGTGTGGCCGATCCCGAGCCGGGTTGCGCTCATCGCCTGCGAGAGCGGCGGCGACCTGCGGTTCAGCGAGGCCCTCGGACTGGTCGCCGCGATGATCGCCGGCGGGGCGGAACTCGTCACCGCGAGCCGCTGGGCACTTCCCACCGACCTCGCGTTCCAGCGCATCGCCGGCGCAGCACCGCACGCGCGCCCGCTGCAGGACGTCATCTGTTCGATCGACGCGGCGCACGAACTGCCCGACGCGGTCGGCGCGCTCTGCGCGTGGCAGCGCGACCGGGTCGCCGCCTGGCGGGACGAACGGACGATCGAGCATTCGCCGGTGCTGTGGGCGGCGTTCGCGACCGTCGCGGTGCCCTGAAACACCTGGTGCAGTACCGAGCTTTGCGTTCCCCACATCGTGTCGGTCGGTCGTTGTACCGTCGTTGCTGTCGGTTCCGGCACCTAGAAGGAGCATGCCTCATGACCTCTCGTCTCAACCCCTACATCAGCTTCGACGGCAACGCTCGGCAGGCGATGGAGTTCTACAAGGACGTCTTCGGTGGCACCCTGGCGGTGAGCACATTCGGTGAGTTCGGCGCCCCGGACGCCGAGGGAGCCGACAAGATCATGCACGCAATGCTCGAATCCGACAATGGATTCACCCTCATGGGGGCAGACACGCCGCCCGGCATGGAACACAACCCGGGCACCAACATCGCGGTGAGCCTGAGCGGCGACGACGGCGACCTGCTCCGCGGTTACTGGGCCAAGCTCTCGGACGCCGGCTCCGTGTCGGTGCCCCTCGAAAAGCAGATGTGGGGAGACGAATTCGGTGCCTGTACCGACCAATTCGGTATCTCATGGATGGTCAACATTGCCGGGACGCCCAGCTGATCTCAGCGCCGGGTAGTCCTGCAGGTCGATGTCGGTGGCGAAGGAGTCGGTCAGCTTCATCATCAGGCCGAACAGCGCCTTGGACTTGAACGTCCAATTCCGCAGCCTGATGCGAGTCGACGACTTCGGCGCGAGAAACGGTCCGGCGCTGGCCTTGCGGGCGACCTTCGCATACCGGTGCATCTGCTCGTTGTAGCGTCCGAATGCGACGCGGTGGTCGCCACCGGTTGCGGCCAGTTCGCCAGCGAGCACATACGCACCGACGAGGGCGAGACCGGTTCCGAAGCCGCCCAGCGTGTTTCCGTACGCGGCATCGCCGAGTAGGGCGACGCGCCCGGCGGTGTAGGTATCGGTCTCGACCCTCGCGATCGAGTCGAGGTAGAAGTCGGGAGCGTCGTCCAGGTGCCCGAGCAACCCGGGCACGCGCCAGCCTGCACCTGCGTACGCGGCGGCCAGCAGGCGCTTCTGCTCGGTGATGTCGCCACGGTCGTAGTCGATCGGGTCGGAGGCGAAGACGAACAACTCGGGAGCCTTCGGTCCACCGACGACGGCCATCCTTCCGGGTTCGTTGTACATCCATCCCGTCGCGCGTTCCCGGTCGGGCGACGCCGCAGTCACCGCGTCCGTGGTGCCGACGACGGCGTAGTAGTACCCGAGGAATCGGACGAAGTTCTCCTCCGGCCCGAACCGGTGTTTACGCACCGCCGAGTGGATGCCGTCGGCGCCGAACACCAGGTCGAAACGGCGTGCGTGCAATTTCTCGAACGTGACCTCGACACCGGACTCTGTGTCGGTGAGCGCGGTCACGGAGTCACCGAACAGGTACTCGCACGAATCCGCGGTCCGTTCGTAGAGGATCTCGGTCAGGTCGCCCCGCAGGATCTCGACGTCGCCGCCGATGAATTCACCGGGCATGGTCGCCAAGTGTTTGTCACGTTCGTCGACGATCCGGAGGTCGGTCTTTCCCGTCTGCCTGCGGTGCACCTCGTCGAGAATCCCCATCCTCTCCAGCACCTGCCGGTGCACCTCCCCTTTGAAGTCGACGGCCTGGCCGCCGAGCCGAAGGACCGGCACCTTCTCGACGACGGTGACGGCGTAGCCGCTGCGAGCGAGCCAGAACGCCAGGGCGGGCCCGGCGATGCCGGCACCAGAGATCAGGACGGTGTCGTTCGGCATGGGAGCCCTCCGGGAATTAATTGTGTCTTATAGACATAATTCAGTGTATGGTAGACACCATTCCGGATCAAGAGTCGACCGGAGGAGCGCAAGATGGTCACCCAGCCCCGTACCGCCGAGCTGCTGTGGGGATCACCGGACAGACCGAAGCGCGGTCCGAAGCCGGCGCTGAGTCTCGAGCGGATCGTCGCCACCGCCATCTCGATGGCCGATGCGGAGGGCCTCGCCACGCTGTCGATGCAGCGCCTCGCGGAGGACCTCGGGTTCACCAAGATGTCCCTCTACCGCTACACCCCGGGGAAGGCCGAGCTGACCGCCCTCATGCTCGATGCCGCTCTCGGACCCGCACCCGACCTGTCCGACATCGACGGCGGCTGGCGCGCAGCGCTCCACGAGTGGGCACTGCGCATGTGGGCGGGTCTGCGACGGCATCCGTGGGTCGTCGACGTCGCCGTCGGCCCCCGCGTGATGGGACCGAACGAACTGGGCTGGCTCGAAACCGGCCTCTCGGCACTGAGCGGCACCGGGCTCACCGGCGGAGAACGACTGGATTCGGTCGTCCTGATCACCGGCCACGTCCGCAGCCTCGCGCAACAGTCGACGGCCGCCGGCGCCGAAACCGACACACCCGAGAAGGCCCTGAACGCGATCATGACGGGAATCCTCACCGACAACGCCGAACGTTACCCCGAGGCGGCGGCGGCCTTCGCCTCGGCCAGTTCGTCTTCCGGGCAGGACGATGCGCTCGAATTCGGCCTGGCCCGGATCTTCGACGGCCTCGCCGCACTCGTCGCGGAACGCGCCGGATAGCGGAGCCGCGGTCCGATCAGGTGAATCGAGGCCTGAGCACCACCGCGATCGTCACAGCCAGGACGCCGCCGCACAGAACTCCGGCAAGCGCTGTGGCCCAACGCTGCCCCATCGATGCATCCGTGGAAGTCAGCGCGCTCGCCAGCAGCGTCGCCGCACCCGTCACCGACAGGGTGACATTCCAGCTCAGAAGGTGACTGGTTCCGGTGTGGACACGCAGAAGGGCCGGGGGGATCAGCACGTGGGAGACAATGAGAAGCACAATGCCTGGGTAGAGCAGAGCGTTCATTGCTGTCCTATCACAGAGCGGTGGACGGAGAGGACGAGTTCATCCGCGGGACTTTGCTTCGGCGCTGTTTCTGCACGCTGCGCTCAGCTTTCCACCGGTGCCCGGGTGCGGCGACAGTAGCCATTCACCAAGATCTCCCACCGGTTGAGCAACTATCGCCGATGCTTTCGCCGCCCGGCCCGCACGGGGGTGGGAACGGCGAAGGCCTTGGCATGGCGGATCCGAACACCCAGAGCATGAGGACGCAGCAGCCCTGCCCATCGACTGCTACTCCAGGCGAACGAATTCACCTGCACCAGTTGCATCCTCGTCCACCACCGCAGCCGCCTCGCCGACTCGGGGCAGCTGATCTGCCGGGACTGCAGCTGACCGACCACTCGGGCCCCGCCACTTACCCCGGGCACTTCGACGCGTCGATGCTTGCTGACAGCATCGGGTCCCCACCCCCCACATCCCCGGGGGTCCGCGGGCGCGATGTGCCCGTTACTCTGCCCGGTGCCGACCTGGTGTCCGCGCGGCCGAATCCGGGTTCGGATTCGGGGCGGGGCGGGGGAAGCCCGGATCGATGGTCAGGTCTTCGGTGTCGACAAAGACCAGCCGCCCGTCGTCGAGCGCGACCGCCCACCGATGCACCGGCGCCCAGGCGTGCCCACCGCCGCCCGGGTCGGTCACCGCCGCGTAGTCCTCGACCACTTCACCGGTGAGGTCGGCCCCGGCACTTCTGCGGACCAGCACCCGGACACCGACCGTCAACGCTTGGCCATCGACCGGCCGGTTGCCGCTGTTTCGGGCCATGCTGATGCACCTCTTCGCTCGGCGGAACTCCCGAGATCGAGCATAAGCACCCCGGGTGAGCCTGTCCCGGCGCTCACGGTGCAACGCGCGAGAAACACCGTGTCGGAGTCCGTCGCGCAATCGAAGGAAGGGGGAAGCGGGGATCCTGTGGGCGGTGCATTGCGTCGGGAGGAGCCGGCACCAGCCGCCGTGGCCGCACCGATCCGGTGTTGGATCCGCCGATCACCCGCTCTGGTGATCGAGCCCGCTGTGTGGTTGCGGCAACTCCTCGTGCGACCGCACGAGGGTGGTCACGAACTGGGTGATGACGCCGAGCTGGAGGTGCTCCTCGGGTCGCATCTCGCCCGGCCGGGGCGGCACATACGGATCGGGTGTTCCCGGCTTGATCGGAGGCTCCACCGCGAGCGTCCCGAGGAACGCGCCCACCGCGGCAGCCATCGGGTGCAGGACCCAGCCGTGTGGGAAGTCGACCTCGTTCTCCTCTCGCGGATCCCATTCGAGGTTGTGGAGGTGCGGCATGTTGTACGGCGTCCAGGTGGACAGGAACTCGTCCTGTTGGAACAGGTGCGCCTTCCACTGCCGCCACTTCACGGCCTGCAGCCGGTTGCCCTGGATGCACAGGACGGTGTCCCGGCCGGACACCCCGGAGTCTCCGAGGAGGAACTCCCGCATGTCCATCCCGTCGATCTGGCGGTCGTCGGGGACCGCCGCGCCGGCCGCCAGCAGCAGCGTGGTGAACCAATCCACCTGATGGACCAGCTCGTTGCTGACCTTCCCGGCGGGGATCCTTCCCGGCCACCGGACGATGCACGGCGTTCGGTTGGAGCCTTCGAGCGAGGTGAAATACCCACCCCGCCACGGTCCGGAGCAGCCCTTCCATTGCCCACCGACCGGGTCGGGGTCGATCGCGGGCATCCGGTAGTTGGGATCGGCACCGTTGTCGGACGCCCACACCACGATCGTGTCTTCCATGAGCCCCAACTCGTCGAGCTTGTCCAGGATCATGCCGGTGAAGTCGTCCATCTGCGTGAGCAGGTCGGCCCAATTTCCGTGTTTGCTCGTCCCGGCGTACTCGGGATCGGGAATCGTCGGGATGTGGACCTGCGTATACGGCAGGTACAGGTAGAACGGCTTGCCTTCATTCTTGGATCTGCTCATGAAATCGATCGCCCACTCGGTGATCTTGCGGTCGAACCGGGCACGGAAGCCGGCGTCGTAGGTGGCGATCGCCTCGGGCTGCTCGCCCTTCTTCCGGAAGTAGATCAGCTCGGGCTCGAGGCGGATCGGCGTGTCGCCGGCGTACGGGGTGGCGGTCACCGGTCCATCGGGGAAGTACGACTGCATCGTCCACAGAACCTCGTCGGCGGTGCGCGGGCTCCACACGGCCTCGTCGAACCCGAAGTTGATCGGGCCACGCGATTCGGGATCGCTGCCCAGGTGCCACTTACCCCACATGCCGGTTGCATACCCGACATCGGAGAGCGCCTGCGCGATCGTCGTCTCCCATTGAGTCAATCCATCCGGGCCGCCGGTGATGGGTACCGCTGCGTGCCCGAGCGCAGCGGGTGACGGCCGGTCAGCAGCGCCGAACGGCTCGGCGTGCACTGCGCCTCGACGTTGAAGTTGAGCAGGCGCTGACCTTCGGCCGCGAGTTGGTCGATCCGCGGTGTCGGCGCACCGCGGAGAATCCCGCCCCCGTAGCAGCCGAGCTCACCCCACCCGAAGTTGTCCCAGAAGAAGAACACGATGTTCGGCTTCGTGTCGCTCATGTTTTCCACGCTCCTTTTGCCCTCGGCTCCGGCCGGATCCCGACGACCCCGGGTGGCTCAGAGATGGTGAGGGCGTCTGGTCGTATCACAGGCATCCAGCAGCATGCTGTGCGGAGCATCTCCTAAGCCCTGAAGATGTGCCATGCGATCCATTCAAGCGGGACGACAACCGACAACGAGACACAATCGCGCAACACGAACCATCCCAAAAACGAACCACTCACCGGGACGAGATCGACACCCGGCGCAATAGGACGGCAGCGGTCGGCACCGTCCGGAAGCCGATGGCTCACTGCGACTGGACGACATGGCCGCCGCTGTGTCCCGCGGTGAGCCGGCCGTCACGAGCGCACGTTGCACCGAGAGGAAGGCGACCACCGTTATCTGGACCAACCCGGTCAGGTTTGCCAGTCCAACGTGTTATCGCGGGTATCGACCTCGGCGGCTCCGTGTGCCTTGCTTTCCGTGTCGCCATCTCGTCCGTCGGCGCTGGGCCGTCGACGACGCGAGAAATAGATGGGCGTCTACGCGTCAGCGTGTGCGAGTACCGACGCGATGCGCGGCGCAGAGTAGACGTCTCGGATGGGCACCGATCCGCCGAGGACACCGAAGATCCGCTCGACTACCTCTGGTCGGGACGCGGCTGCTCGGTAGAACGCCTGCAGTCCGTTCGAGAGCGGGGCGAGGCGGGCCGTGCTGAGGGCTAGTTCGAAGCCGTTGGCGGTGAGCTGGTCGCGCTGACGTTGGTAGTCGCCGAGTGCGTCGTCGACGCGACGGCCGGCGCGCGCGCTGTCGATGGCCTGAGCGAGCAGCTCGGCGCTGAGAAATGCATCGGAGATGCCCATCCCCGTGGACGGGTCCTTGTGGTGGCCGGCATCGCCGAGCAGCGCCCAGCCCGGTCCGGCCGATGTTCGGTACTGGTTGGGTAGGTCGGCGGTGCCGACGAAACGGTGTTCGCGATGGCCGGAGGCGACCGCGTCACGCAGTCCCGGCACCAGATCGAGGGCGGTGTGAAAGCTGCGGTCGAGGTCTGTGCGGACGCGCGCAAATTCCCGGCGGGGCCACCCGACGTAGATGCAGGTCAGTCCGTCGTTGGTGGGCCAGACCAGGATCAGCTGGCCGGTGCGGGCGTGGAACGACGCGCGCAGATCGCCGAGGCCACTCCAATAGGAGTAGTACACGCACGTCAGCGGCGGATGGTGGTTGTAGACACGAGCAGCGACTCGCCGCGCGACGGTCGAGTGCAGACCGTCGGCCCCGACGACCAGAGGTGCCCGCAACGACACCGAGCCGCCGCCACCCCGGCGACGGCCGCGCACCCCCGATACCCGACCCTCCGTCCACACCACGTCGTCGACGACGACGCCGTCGATCAGTTCGGCGCCCGCCTCGACGGCCGCCTCGACCAGCACCGTGTCGAGAACGGTCCGCCGCGGGCAGTACACGGCGGTCTGTCCTTCGACGCCCGGCCCGATACCCGACATCTGGACCGGGCCGACGTCGAAGGTGATCTGCTCGATCGGCGCGCAGCCGCGGGCGTGCAACCGGCCGAGCAACCCCCACTCCCGCAGTCGGGACGCGCCGCGTTGCCACAGGAAATGGGTGGACATGGTGTCGCTGGGAAACGACGCTCGATCGAGGACCGCGACACGGTGCCCGCCGCGTGCCAGAAGCATCGCCAACGACGCGCCCGCGCACCGGGCGCCCACCACGATCACGTCGAACATCGGGCCTTCTCCTTCGGGCCGGTTTCGAATGCCGAACCCAAATCAAAGATAGCACGATCGTTCGTGCTGTACTAGGGTGAGTGCGTGGCACAGAAACGGAGCACGACCCCAGGGGCCAAGACGCGAGAGACCGTGCTGGACGCGGCCGCCGACGTCGCATCGATCAACGGTCTGGACGGACTCACCATCGGGCACCTCGCGAGCCTGACCGGGATGAGCAAGAGTGGGCTGTTCGCCCACTTCGGGTCCAAGCAAGACCTCCAGTTGGCCACCATCGAGGTCGCGCGGCAGCGGTACGTGCGTGAGGTCATCACGCCGGCGCTCGGGTCCGGTCCGGGCATGCACCGCCTCACCGCCCTCTGTGAGTCGTTCCTGTCGTATGTCGAACGGGGCGTCTTTCCGGGCGGATGCTTCTTCGCCGCCGCGATGGCCGAGTTCGACGGCAAGACGCCCGGCCCGGTCCGTGACGCCGTCATCGAGTGCCAGCGCCAGTGGATGGGAACCCTCGTGCAGGCGGCACGCGAGGCGCAGCAATCCGGCGAGTTGGGCACCGACACCGATCCGGAACAGCTCGCGTTCGAGCTGGAAGGCGCACTGCTGGCAGCCAACTCATATTTCCACCTCTTCGCCGACACACGCTGTCTCGACCGCGCCCGCCTCGCGGTGCGCACGCGCCTGTCCAGGCGAGAACCGACACCAGAACGGACGGCAACCCGCCCATGAGTACCCACACCACCGACACCGTCGCCTCCGGCGTCAGCGCTACCCGGCGCGGCCTCGGCATCTGCCTGACGCCACTCGAAACGCGCCGTGAGGTGATACTGCACGTCGCTCGCCGCACCGAAGATCTCGGCTATGACGGGTTCTTCCTCGCGGAAGGGTGGAGCCAGGATGCCGCCGTCCTGCTCACCGAAATCGCCACCAAGACCGAACGAATCACCATCGGTACCGGTGTGCTCAGCGTCTGGGGCCGCACCGCCGGCACCCTCGCGATGCTCGCCGCCAGCCTCGATGAGGTCTCACACGGCCGTTTCGTCCTCGGCTTGGGTGCAAGCAGTCCACAGCTCGTCGAAGGCCTGCACGACCAATCGTTCACCGCGCCGGTGGCCAAGCTGCGCGCGGTCACCGCACAGGTTCGTCGACTGCTCGACGGCGAGCGGGTCCGCCCGACGGCAACCCACGACCACCGGCCCCTACGGCTGGGTGTCGCCGCGCGCACCGGCCTGCCGATCCACCTCGCCGGACTCGGCGACAAATCCATCCAACTCGCCGGCGAACTGGCGGACGGCTGGACGCCCTTCCTGGTGCCGCGGTCGTGGCTGCCCTGCGGAATCGACGTGCTCGAGAAGGCGGGCGCCCGATCCGGCCGCACCACACGCCCCGTGGTGGGTCCGGCCGTCCCCACCGCCGTCGCGGCCGATCAGGCAACGGCCCGCGAGATCGCGTCCTGGTGGATCACCTTCTACATCACCAGCATGGGCTCGCTCTACCGCCGCTCGCTGAGCGAACGGGGGTACCACCACCAGGTCGAGGCCGTGCTCGCCGCCAACCCGACCCACGACACCACCGACGTGCCGGCCGCAGCCCATGTTCTGCTCGACGAGCTCACCGTCTGGGGGACACCCGACACCGCCCACGACCACCTCCAGCACTGGTACACCGCAGGCGCCGAGATGCCGATCCTCACCCTCCCACCCCACCGCACCATCGCCGAACTCGACTACATGCTCGAAACCATGCGCCCACACCCTCCACATCCCTCGGGCGCGGCCGGAGCGGCTGCGTCGTCATAACCCGCCATTCGACGTCCGTCGACCCCACCGCAGTCGATCACCGACCGATGTTGTGCGCCAACCCAGTTCGCAAAGCCGACGCGACAAGGTAACAGTTCGTGATGACACCGCTGACGAACCGCCGGGTTGCCTGTGTGCCCGGCGACGCGGAACGCGGGGGTGGTCCGGTCACAGCAGATCCACGCACACCCCCAGCGAAATCCGTCAACCCCTCACCGACCCCGCTGATGTCACCTCGTTCACATCGTCCCGGGACGTGTCTGCTCCCCCGGTCCGAGCCCGAATACACCGATTCGCTGACCAGTCGGGGTGAGTTTCGGTGTGCAGCAACGGTCGGCATGTGGGCATGGTTGAGCATCCGAACGCTCGTGTCGGGCTGTTCCACTTGCTCTTTCGCATCGAGGGCGGGCAGGTGCCGCGTCAACCGCCGGGCCGAAGACGCGAGTGGGCCTTCTTCTGCGTTCCGGATCGGTGCATCCAGGCTCAGGGCAGCCCCGCGTTCCCCCAACTCGGCGACACACACAATTCGGATCGCGAGTTTCGAGTTACCGAATCGAGATAGGTCAGCGTCCAGATCAGAAAATGATCTTGAACGGTTGGACCACCCGCGCGGAAAATGACATTCACCGGACTTCCAGCGAGGACCGACGCGGCGGAGACACGAGGGAAGATCCAGTACAGCGAAGGGGGCACGCAGGCGAAGTGCGAGCCCCCTTCTACCGCCACAGTGCCAGTTCAGTTACTGACCAGCGCTACTAGCCGCTGAGTGACCCAGCAGAACCCGAGAAGAAGTCGAGGACGCCGAGAAGGGTGGAGACGTTCGAGAAAAAGTCGGCCAAGAAAGCGAGGTCCATCTTTGTAACTCCAGTTCGATTGTTCAGAGAATCGTGATACACAGCACACGATGCGTGTATTTATACCGGTCAGATAACAATTCCGCAACGGGAAGTTTGCGGTCAACCCACAACGAGTGAATCCGGACCACACCGAGACGACGCCACATCGCGGTCCGGTCCGCGGTGGGGTGGTGCAAACTCGGATCTCCCGATGAGATCGGCAGCGGCGCTCCTGCGGAGCACCCGGCACGCCGAGCGCACTAACTCTCACGGTCGGGCGGCCCGGTGACGGGAACGTCGGCGCGGGCCGCCCGGATCCGCATCATCCCGCATTGCCGGGTGGTCGGCATGATCCCCGGTAACAGGAACCCCCACATCTCGTCGACCCGCTGCTCGAGATCTACGCGGCAGGTCAGGACCTGGGACACGGTCTGGACTCCGGTGAACGCGCCGATGACGAACCGCGCGAACGCCGGCGGATCGATGATGTGCACGAGATCGCCCTCGGCGACCGCACGAGCCGCCAACCCTTGGCAGGCGCTGATCCAATCCAGATAGGGGCCCGCGGGGCCACGGTCGTCGGCACTGAGCTCGAGGGTGATGCGGATCCCCGCCCGCACGATCGGATCGTGCACGATCTGCCTGGCCATCTCGTGGCACAGCATCACGATCTGCTCGATCGCCGACGCCTCCTGTGCGGCGATCGCCTGCACCGCGGAGATGGAGATCCGGTGCTGCTCGGCGATGATGTGCCGGGCCAAATCTTCCTTGGACCGGAAGTGAAAGTACAACGCCCCCTTCGTCATGCCCGCCGCCTCGAGGATCTCGACGAGACTGGCGCCCTCGAACCCGGATTTGTCGAACATTTCGGCTGCTCCGCGGACGATCTGTGCCCGGGTCACCGCCGCCCGTTGCTGTTGAACCATGTGTCGCACCTTCCGTGCCGTTCGCGGCTGCAGCGCGGTATCTTTCGATCGCACCGACGCAGCCTGCGCGACGCTACCACCGACACCGGTGCGCCTCGCCCCCCGGAAAGGACCGGCACCCACTTGTGCGGGCATCGACACCGGCTCACACGAAAACAGACCACCGGGGCGCTTTTTCGGTGAGACCGCCGGGCGTCGCGCCCCCACCTGCCGCTATCGGTGGTCGCGGCCGTACTGCCAGGTCGGCTCCCCCACCGATCCCCAGGCGAAAGCAGACTCGCCAATCGGCAATCCAGCCCACGGGCCCACACCAAGATCGTTGTCAATCAAGTTGATCGGTCAGGCGCCGAGCCCGCCCCCGGCAGAATCAAGGCCCGCACTCGAATGCGGGTCGCGCGAATCGGCGAGCACGGACCGACGGCCGTGAGCCGCAGGTACGGCCAACCCAGAAAGGTATGTGGCGTGGGTCACATACGGGCGATCGGGGTGGGCAGCGGATCTACTATTTCCTCGCATCGCCGAATCCGCCGATTCGGTCGAAAATTACACATACGACATACGCCCGAGGAGCCATCAGCGACGCCAATCACCCAGGTACACCAACGCGGAACCGCACCGCCCGACCGGAGTACACGTCCTTCCGGGACGCGCACTGCGTGGCGAGCGCGGTCGAGGCTCACGCAGCGGGTACCTGTTGCATGTCCCGGCGAGGTCCGGCCGGAGCCGACAACGCTCCGACCGGGCCGCTTCGCTGCGCCGCACCGGGCGGGCCCTCGACGAGTTCGACCAGCGCAAGGGGATTGAGGGGCTCGACCGAATCTGCGTGCCGCAGAAGGAACCCCGTGGAGATCAACAGCTCGTCGGGCTTCACCCACGGCAGGATGTCCAGCACCTCGATTTCATCCGCGGGACTTTGCCTCGGCGCTGTTTCTGCACGCTGCGCTCAGCTTTCCACCGATGCCCGGGTGTCCTGATCGGTCACAAGCCTTCCATCTCCACTACCCTCAGCGCGAGCGCGACATCCAGGCGCAGAATGGGATCCGTCGTGAACGGGCCGACGATGCTCTCCAGCTTGCCGATCCGGTAACGCAGTGTGTTGTAGTGGAAATGCAGGACGCGTGCAGTCTCGGCGACGTTGCAGTTGGTGTCCAGGAGTGCCTGCATCGTCTGGCGGAGATCGATCGCCTCGTCTGTGCCGCCGGCCAGCGACCCGAGGATCTCGGTGGCGAACGATCGGAGCTCGGCGCTGTCGTCGACCAGGGAGAGCAGTCTGTGGACGCCGAGGCTGTCGAAGTGTGCGACAGAACCGTTCCCGCGCATGCGCCGCCCCACCGTCACCGCCTTACGCGCCTGGTCGTACGCCTGCGGAAGGTCGGCAGCCGAGTCGATGACCCGACTCACGCCGGTGCAGAACGAATGCCTGCCGCCTCCACGGTCACCGGTGACGGCCGCAATCAGATCGTCGACGACCACTCGCGAGCCCTCGTCGCCGACCGGCATCAACACCACCACCTCGTGGCTGAACCCGACCACCGGTGCGTACCGGTCCCTGCGCCGGACCACCTGTTTCCAGGCAGCAGTGAGTCTCTGTTGCGGCATCCGTCCGGCACCCGGCGGCCGAATCTCAGGGCCGGGGGTCGAGCGAGCGGGGTCCGGGTCGAGCTCCGCGACGACGACCACCATGGCGCGGTTCACGTCCCATTCGAGCTGCGCGCAGTGCTCCGTGATCTGTGCAACCGTACCGGCATTCCCGTTGAGGACGTCGCGCAGGAAGTCGCCGTGAAACCTTGATTCGACTGCCGACACGGCGAGTTGCTTGGTCACCGCCAGCGCGACAACGGTTGCGGCTCGCTCCAGCGCTTGCACGGCGACGGAGCCCAATCCGCCGTCGCCCACGAAGGCGACGATGACGCCGTGGTCGGTCCCGCCTGCGTGAACCGGCGCGACGGCGATCTGGCCGGCCTCCGTGCCCGGCGCCGGCTGAAGGCCGTGGCGCAGGCGCTCGGTGCGAAGCCGGCCGGACGGGTCGAACAGCGGCAGCCCTTCCAACCCCTGCAGGGTGGCCGTCGTACCCGCTGACGCGTTGACCCGCCCGTCCGGTGTGCAGATCAGCACCGCAGCGTCGAACAGCGCGGCGACCTCGTCCGCGATCTGCGGCAGGTCGCCACCTTCGAGGACGATCTTCGTCAAGGCACGGTGCATGCGATCGGCCACGTCGAGGGCGAACGCCTGCCGATCGACGAGGTGTGTGAACACCTCGGACATCACCTCGTCGAAACCGACGTCGCGCGGAATGAGAAACAGCGGAATGTCGAGACGGTCCGATGCCTCGAGCATCGCGGCAGGGAGATCGCCGAGGTACCGGCCCTCCTTGACACCGAGCGCGGCTGCGCCGCACCGGGCGAGGCCCTCGACGAGTTCGACCAGCGCGCGGGGGTCGAACGGCTCACCCGAATCCGCATGTCGCAGAGGGAACCCCGTGGTGATCAGCAGTTCGTTTGGCTTCACCCACGGCAGGATGTCCGGTACCTCGATGACGTTGACTCGCAGAACGGTCTGCTCCAGTCCGCCCGCCCCCGCGATGAGCTTGGCGCCGGCCAAGCTGGGGAGGGTCAACACCTCCCGAATCGTCAACGCGTAGCCGGCTGGTGACGGCAGATCGACCGCGTCCACGGGTGCAGCTCAGCTCGGGAGGAGTGCCGGCGGAAACACGCGCTGCGTCCACTTCGTCTTCTGCTCGTACGCGTGGGCGAGTTGGAGGACGGCTCGGTCGGCGCCGTGTCGTCCGATTATCTGAATTCCCATCGGGAGCCCCCGGTCATCGAAACCGACCGGCATCGCGGCAACCGGGAGGCTCGTCATCGTCCACGGTGCGACGGTCTCCATCCACCGGTGATAGGTATCCATGGGCCGGCCGGCGATCTCGGCGGGCCAGTGTGCGGACTTGTCGAACGGGAACACCTGGGCGCTGGGCGCGAGGATGTAGTCATACGTTTCGAACATCTTCGTGAGGGCGGCCTGCCAGTCGTTGCGGGCCGCCGCGGCCTTCGTGACGTCGAGCGCGGACAGCGCGATTCCGTGTTCCATCTCCCACACGAATTCGGGCTTCATCTGCGCGCGTGTCTGTGGGTCTTCGTAGAGGTCGACCAGGCCGAGCTGTGCCCACCAGCGCCATCTCAGGAACAGCTGCCAGATGTCTTCGGGCTTGTAGTCGGGGAGCGCCGCCTCGACGCGGCAGCCGATGTTCCTGAATGCGTCGAACGAGGACTCGCACAGCTCGAGAACTCCGGGTTCCGTCGCCAGGTACCCGTCCCAGTCACCCACCCACGCGATCCGCGTTCCGCGGAAGTCCCGCTCGAGGTTCCGTGTGAAGACCTCTGGGTCCTCGCCGATGCCGAGCGGGGCGCCGGCGTCGGGCCCGGCCATCGTCGACAAGAGCTGCGCCACATCGGCCACCGACCGTCCCATCGGGCCGACCACCGCGCCCTGAGCGATGAAGCCTGCCTCCGGGATGCGTCCCCATGACGGGCGAAATCCCACAACGTTATTGAAGGCTGGTGGATTCCGCAGTGACCCCATGTAGTCGCTGCCGTCGGCAACCGGGACCATCCGCAGTGCCAGGGCCGCGGCGGCGCCGCCACTGCTTCCACCTGCGGTGCGTGACGTGTCGTACGGTGTCGCCGTCGTACCGTACACCGGGTTGTACGTCTGGGACCCGAGTCCGAATTCGGGCGTGTTCGTCTTGCCGATGACAATGGCACCCGCTGCCTTGATCCGCGCGACGAACAGGTCGTCCGCGTCGGCGATCCGGTCGGCGAAGATGGGTGATCCGGACGTGAACGGAAGCCCCTTGGCCGCGGAGAGATCCTTGACGGCGTGCGGAAATCCGTGCATCCAGCCGAGGTAGTGCCCGTCGGCGAGCTGATGGTCCCGTTCGCGCGCCTCGGCCAGCAACTCGTCCCGGCCCCGCAGGGCAACGATGGCGTTGACACTTCGATTGTGCCGTTCGATGTGGTCGAGATAGGCGGTCATGACGTCGGCGCACGACACCTCGCGGCTCTTGATCAAACCGCTGAGCGTGAGCGCGTCACACATGACGAGATTGTCGTATCCTTCTGTCCTGCCGAAGGGTTCGACGTCAGTCAGGGGCGAATCACCTGCGTCGACGGGATCGATGACGTGTGACACTTGTGAACCTCTCCACGGTTTCGGATGCGATTGCCGGCGATCGAGGGTGCGCGGCGGCCCGGTGGCGGCCACGCACCCTCGTTCACGGTGCGACCAGGAACTATTGACCGAGGTCGACGATGGCGGCGACGGGTCCGCCACCCTCCGGGCCCTGGTGCGCGGCCGACACGGACACGAACACCGCCGGGTCACCGGTGACCGACGCCGCGACACCGCCTACGCACGACTTGATCTGGCGGTGCCAGTGGACGTCCGAGTCGTCGAGCATCGCGTTGCGGCGGCCGCGCACCGTCCCGTCCTGACTCGCCTCACACTTGAGGAAGACATTGACGAGCCGGCCGTCCAGGTCGCTCGTGTGGGGCCGCTCGGGCAGTTCGAGTCCCGCGTCCCGGATCGCCGACCAGATGCCGTCCTGATCGAGCGGATCCGTCATCACGCTGTGCCCGATGCGGTAGCGGCCGCCGACACCGCGCGCATTGCCCACCACCACGATCTGAGCCCGGTCCAACTCGACACCCGAGGAGCAGGATGCGACCGACGAGTAGAGGTCCCGGCTGTGCATGACGTCCGCATCGTCGGGCATGTCGATCTCGCCGAGAGCGACGGCGATCCCCAGTGCCGTAACACCGTTCGACAGGTCCATCGACTCGTGCGTGTGCTCGGTCCACACCGTCTCGCCGCGGCTCTTGGCGTCCCGGATGGTGTGGATCGTCAGCAACGGCGTCTTCGTCTGCACGTAGTGCACGTCGGCGGGGTCGGTGATGCCGGCGTTGTCCATCGCCATCTTCACCGCCGCTGCCACCTTGGTGATCATCGCCGTGCGACCGATGTCTTCGGGGAGAAGCTGCTCACTCATCGCGACACCGACGGTCAGTCGCGGCTCGTCGGTCTTCACAGCCTTCTCCGCGGGCACCGTTGCGAAGATCGATGCGTGCGGGCTGATCACACCGTCGGTACCGCCGGACCAGACGATGGGCACCCCCGCCACCTCGTCCGCGCTTCGGCTGCCCTTGGCAGAGAGGACCTCACGGAAAGCCCGATCCGCGATGATGCGCGTGTAGTCGTTGACGCCGCCGTTGCCCTCGGTCTTGCCGATGACTGCAACGACGCGGTCCGCTTCGAGCACACCGTCGTCGATGAGCTTGGCCAGCTCGCCGGCGTCGGACACACTGTGCAGGGGAACCTTGCGGACCTCGATTGCTTCGGGCATTGACATCTCCTCTATACGTGGCTTGCGGGGTAGTCGAGATCAGCTTGTGGCGATCGGAACTCCAACGCAGCCCACGCTATGAGGGCGATCACGTTCGGACATTGGCAAAGTTTGCCCAAACCAGAACTCACATTGGGCAGAGTTGACCAGTGCCGCAGGTCACAGGATCAGAGGGTGCTCGTCTGGGCTACCTGGCTGGTCACGTGATCGGAGTGACCGGCGCCGAGGGGGTCGGGCCACCCCGACCACGTGTCGGGGCCGGCGTCGATTTCCTCGGTGGTGAGAAGACACGTGTCGAGCTCGTTCCGAAGTGTGTCGGCGTCGATGCCCTGGCCGATGAAGACGAGTTCCTGTCGGCAGTCACCGACCGGTTCTTCCCATTTGTCGAGAATTCCCTGGCGGCGGTAGTCGTCTTCCGGCCAGTAGCTGTCGGGGAGGAACTTCCACCACCGGCCGACGTACCCGTGCCGGATCACGTGACCGGCTTGGGAGATGCTGCCGATCTCGGTGAACCGGCCGGCATTCCAGTAGTAGCCCTTGGCGCGGAGAAGTCTGCCGTTCGTCCATTCACCGGTGAGGAACTCGTGTAATCGCCCCGGGTGGAAGGGGGCGCGTTCGCGGTAGACGACCGAACCGATTCCGTATTCCTCGGTCTCAGGAGTGTGCTCTCCCTGGAGTTCCTGCAGCCAGCCGGGTGCCTGGGCTGCCCTGTCGAACGAGAACAGGCCGGTATCCATGATGGCGTCGAGTGGGACCTGTCCGTGAGATATCGCGTGGATGTCCGCGGTCTTGTTCAGCGATCGAATCAGCGCGGTCAGTTCGGTGAGGTGCTCGGCGGAGACGAGGTCGGCCTTGCTGATCAGGACCACGTCGGCGAACTCGATCTGATCGACCAGAAGATCGGAGATGTCGCGTTCGTCCTCGGGAGCGTCGGCCTCGACGGGACCGCCGGACCGGTAGTCCCGGAGAAAACTGTGGCCGTCGACGACGGTCACCATGGTGTCCAACCGCGCGATGTCGGCCAGCGCGTGCCCGTCGGTGTCGATGAACGTGAAGGTCTCGGCGACGGGCAGGGGCTCGGAGATGCCGGACGATTCGATCAGGAGGTAGTCGAATCGTCCGTCGGCGGCCAGGGTTCTGATCTCGTCGAGGAGATCCTCCCGCAACGTGCAGCAGATGCAACCGTTGGTCATCTCGACGAGCTTTTCCTGCGATCGGCTCAGCGAGATCTCTCGTTCGACCTCGGCACTGTCGATGTTGATCTCGCTCATGTCGTTGACGATCACCGCGACGCGCCTGCCTTCGCGGTTGCGCAGGATCTGGTTCAGGAGTGTCGTTTTTCCTGCACCGAGAAATCCGGACAGCACGGTGACGGGGAGGCGCGTGTCATTCATTGGTCAGTTCCTTCCGGCGAACCTGGTTGTACTCGCGAACAGACCGGCGGCGGAGGCGCGGAGTTACGGGCGGGCCCTCCACCGCCGGTCTGTGTTCATCGTGTCGGATGCGTTCAGGCGGCTACCTTTTCGAGGTATCCCTCAAAGAGGTCGACCACGACGCTGCCGGCGTCGGTGTCCGCGCCGAAGAGGTCCTCCGCCGCGAACTGGACGTGATAGGTGGGTTCTGCACCGGCGTCGTCGCGCCCGTGGCCGATCGCGTCGGGGAACGGCCATTTCTCGGTGGTGCGGTGGGTGATCGTTCCGACCCGGCCGCGGCAGTACGCCGGCATCCGGATGTGCCCGGGCACGTGCTCGTCGCGGACCCGAACGCGCTGACCGACCTCGAACGTGATGTCATCCGTCCGCGCCGGCCGGCCTTCCGACTCCGCAGGGAGGGACAGCGGGAATGGGCCGCCCGCGAGCGCCTCGAGCTCGTCGTGGGTCAGGATTCCCTTCTCCACCATCAGGGTTGCGACGCCGATGACGTACCGCTCGTAGTACGGCGTCATCATGTAGTGGCGTGGTTCCATTCGTTCGACGACGTGCCTGACTTCGTCGACGCTGAACGCCCCCAGGTCTGCGGCGCCGAGGAACAGCAGACTGTAGGGAAGGTGCTCCCACTCTGCGTGAAAGGGTCCGCCGATGTCGGCGTTGACGGTGTGCGGGACCTTACCGAACCCCTGGACACCGGCGAGATCGTGTACTCCATCCATGGATCTGTTCCTTCTCTTCGGGTGCTCAGGCGCTCGGAACCTGCGGGATCGCGACCCCGATCAGGCAATCTTTGGTGACGATCTGCTGGAGTTGCTCCCGGCTCCATCCCTCGGTGCCTGCCGGCCGCTCGGGCAACACGATGTAGCGCGTTTCCGCTGTAGTGTCGTACACCCGGATCTCGACACCCTCCGGAATGTCGGTACCCATCTCGGACAGCACCTTTCTCGGTTCACGAACCACGCGAGCGCGGTACTCGAAGCTCTTGTACCACGTCGGTGGCAGGCCGAGGATCGGCCAGGCGGTGCACGAGCACAGCGAGCACACGATCACGTTCTTCAGTGTCGGCGTGTCCTCCAGCGCCACGATGTATTCACCCTGCGGTCCCAGGTACCCGTACCTGCCGACTGCCTCGGTACCGTCAGTGAGCAGAAGTTGCCGGAATTCGTCGTCGGTCCATGCCCGCGCGACCAGTTCAGCCCCGCGGTGGGGGCTGAACTCCTCTTCGAATGTCTTCTTCCAGCCTTCGACGTATCCCTCGGGAACCAATCCCTTTCCGTCCAGCGCCCGGAACAGCGCCCAGGCACGGTCGGCGGCCGGTGCCTGTGCGGGAGTCCCGTTCTCCGGTGTGTGTTCGATCGTTACCGACATTCTTCACCTTCTCTGTAGGGGCTGAAATTGCGAATAGCTCTACTGCGGCGGCTGCGCGTCACGCAGCATGCCGGTCTGCGGATGGCAATTGATGTACTCGTATCGCTGGTCGCGCGCGTCGAATACCGAGACTTCATGGTAAAGACGAAGTTTCGACAGGCTGGCGGCGACGCGGAAGAACGTAGTGAAGATTCGCAGGTGGGTGGGATGAGATTCCGCCCAGCGTTCGAGCTTGTCCAGCGAACCCCAGTGGCCGATGTTGTAACTCTGGTCGAGAAAGTTTCCGTCCAGATCGATGTTGCGCACAAACCTGTTGCTGTAGCAGCCCACCGATTGTCCGTTGTCGCGCAGAAAGTCCATGCCGTCCTGCAGAGTGGGCAGGATTTCGTCGAGATACAAGTTGCGTTCCGCCGTTTCGGCGTCGGCCCAGTCCTGCCCGGAGCGGATCAGTGCGATGTTGTCGTGGCCCTGAACCACCACGCGACCACCTGCGGCGGGATCACCACCGAGTACACGCAATTCACCCGACGGCTGGATCCAGTCGGTCTGGGAGATCGGGAAGCGCTCGCGCATCGAGCCCCAATAGCCGTGCTCGTTGATCTCGCCGCTGATACCGCCCATGACGGCACCGACACCCGGAAGGGCATCCTGGAACGCGTACAACGTCTCGAACTGTTCGGCGCGCGGGGCGACTATCTCACGGAAGTACCCCAGCCCCTCCGACAGCCGTTCGTCCGAGGCCCACCAGTCGGCCACCTCCGGCGATTCGAGCCAACGATGATGGGCAGCAGTGTCTTTCCAGTAGCCCACGATCATCAGATTCTCATGACCCTGATTGTCGACGTGATGGGTCAAGTCATGATGCAACGGGCCGTCGGGCAGATCGAAACCGGCCACCATGTCGCGCATGGCGCGCAGCGCGGCCGGGCGTTGCGCGTCACCGCGGAACTGCACACCGAGGTATCCCATCACCACCTGCTGCACTTCTTCGCCGGCACGTCCCACCCACATGGGAAAGGGTGGTTGGTAGCCGTCCGGGACGCGTCGGGTCAACGTGCGGGGGCATTGGAGGTGATCGCTGATTGCAGATTCCATGAGGACTCCTGGTTCTGGTTCATCGCGTGCGGGCCGCCGCTTCGACGGCTCAAAATCCCGGCAACGCAGAAATTACCGCCCCGATCGACGGGGAATCTGACGGAGAGGGACAGGTATTTGGACGAGAGGGACAACCCGAGTTGCGTCCCGACGTCAGGGTGCGGCCGTCGTTGCCCGGTACTGCCGCGGGCTCATCCCGTACTCGCTCTTGAATGTCCGGCTGAACAGCGAGGGGTCGGCGAAACCCCAACGGCGGGAGATCTGCCCCAGCGAGCGATGCGTGGTCGCGCTCTGCGCCAGGTCGCGGCGACACTGTTCGAGTCGCCGCACGCGGATGACGCGCGACACCGTCGTGTCCTGCTCGGCGAATACCCGGTGCAGGTGCCGGGTGGAAATGCCGAGGGCCGAGGCGATCACGGACGGCGAGAGCGATGGATCTCCGAGGCTCTCGTCGATCATCGTGATCGCTGCGCGGTAGGTACTCGAACGTGGCGCGCCGACCGGCCGGCCGACGGCCCGCAGGACGGCAGTGACCAGGTCGCCGACCTCGTCCACGATCGCGTTCGCCGCTCCGGCACCGGATGCGATCCGGCTCGTCACGATGTCGTGAAGGAACCGGCCGACGAGCCCACTGGCTCCGGCACGGCCGTCGAAGGCTATTGCGGTGAGGTCGTGAATCTCCGCTTCGGTGAACGACAGTGAGCTCCTCGGCCACGTGAAGACCTCGAGCACCCAGGAACCGTCATCCGGATGCCCGTCGATCCGCCACTCGAACGGGCGAGACGTGTCGTACAGGACGAAGTCGTCGTGGTCGAGTACGCACTCCCGGTCATCCTGGGTGACCACGGCACGCCCACGACGGATCCGCCCGATCTGGAGGTAGTCGGCACGGTCAGATCTGGCCAGGCTGCCGCTGCGGGCGATCCGTTGCTCGGTCGATTGGACTGTGGACACCTTGAGATGAGCAAGTTCGGAGGACCGCACTGCACCGGTGAACCGGGGGCCGTCTTCGATGTCCGAGACGCTGAGGGCGACGAAGTGCTCGCGCAGCATGTCCTCCCAGTCGGAGGCCCGTGTCGTCCGCACGGGTAATGAAAACCCGGACCTGACAAGCATCGAAACCTCTCTTCGGTCTGATTGCGCAATTCTCCCCCGAGAACTTTCGGGCTACCGGTGCAATTCCCGGTACCGGCTCGGGCTGACGCCGTATCTTGCGGCGAACGCCCGGCTGAACACCGACAGATCGATGAATCCGAACTGCGCGGCGATCTCGGTCAGCGAACGGGAGGCGTTGCGCGGGGACAGCATCGCGTCACGGCAGACCTCGAGTCGGTGCGCCCGGATCGTGGCTGCCACGGTGTTCCCGAATCGGGCGAACACTCGGTGCACGGTTCTCGTGGAGATGAAGAACGCGTGGGCGATGCGCTGCGGGGACAGGTCCGGGTCGTCGAGGTTCCGCTCGATGTACCGCAGCATGTTCGCGTACAGATCGCGTGCGGTGACGTCGGGATCGTCCGGCTCACCCTCCTCCAGTGCGGCTGTGATTGCCAGGTCTGCGATTCCGTCCGCCAGCCGCATCGCACCGCCCGGCGACGGTTCCTTCTCGACTGCGAGGAGACCGGCGAGCATCGGCGACAGTAGCTGTCCTACTGCAGAATTGGATCGCACGGTCCGTGCCGTCAGTTTCTGCGACTCGCCCTCGGACAGCGAGACGGCACCGCGCGGCCACGTGAAGACCTGGAGGTGCCATTCCGGTCGCAGGTTCCAGGTGAACGGGCGGGCGGATTCGTAGATGGCGAAGTCGCCCGGCCGCAGCGTGCAGGTTCGCCCGTCTTGGACGAGTTGCCCCTCGCCGGCGACGACCATGCCGATCTGCATGAGGTCGAGCGGATGCCGGTCGGTCAGCTGCGGCGTCCTGTGAAAGGTCTGAGGTGTGGCCAGGACGTCGGCGGCCAGGAGATGCGCGAAGCGACGGGTGTGGACCGCACCCGCGAAGCGCTCGGATTCGCCCGGGCTGATCTTCAACGCCACGAAGGTCTCGCTGATCACCTCGACCCAGTCTCGGAGGGCAGCTGTCCGGATCACCTCCGTGCGGCGGTGCTCGCCACCCGGTGCGAGCGACAACGGCATGAGCAGCCCCTTTCCCTCGCCTGCACGTCACGCTATGAGCAATCCGGCGTCACTGTCAATGCCAGTTGACCACTGTTTCCGCAGGGAAACACGCCTCAGCGGCGAGGTTGGCGCTGAGCGCCAAGCGGGCTGTCGCTGTGAGACAAACGCTGCGGTTCGGCTGCTTCTACGGTTCGTAGAACACCGGGAAAATGCCGGCGGGTCCCGCGTCGCATCCGGCCCGACCGCCGGCCCTCGACCAGGTGCCCTCGGGCGCCACCGTACAGCTGAGGAGCGCACCTTCATGACTTCGTTGCCTGCACCCGATTCCGCCCGATTGGCGGCGTTGAACGAGCATTTCCGATTCGGGTTGTCCACCGCCGACCTCGACGAGTTCGCCCCTGCCGTCGAGGCCACCCTCGCGGCGCCGATCGCCGTCGAGCAGCTCTATGCGCGTGCGGAGTCACCGGCCCCCGAGCGGTCGTGGGCGCCGCCTGCACCGGAGGCCAATCGTCTCGGAGCGTGGTACGTCACCACCTCGATCGACGGCTCCGCCGAGGGTCCGCTGGCCGGCCGCACCGTGGCGGTCAAGGACAACGTCGCGGTCGCGGGAGTGCCGATGATGAACGGATCACGCACCCTGGAGGGGTTCGTCCCGCGGCAGGACGCCACGGTCGTCCGCAGGCTGCTCGATGCCGGCGCCACGATCGCAGGGAAATCGGTGTGTGAGGATCTGTGTTTCTCGGGCGGGAGTTTCACCTCGCAGCCGGGACCGGTACGCAATCCGTGGGATACGACCCGCAATTCGGGTGGATCTTCCAGTGGCTCCGGGGCTTTGGTCGCCGGCGGTGAGGTCGACCTGGCCGTCGGCGGAGATCAGGGCGGCTCCATCCGCATTCCTGCCGCATTCTGCGGGATCGTGGGTCACAAACCGACGCACGGACTGGTCCCCTACACCGGTGCATTTCCGATCGAGAGGACCATCGACCATCTCGGCCCGATGACCCGGACCGTCGCCGACGCCGCCACCATGCTCAGTGTGCTCGCCGGTACGGACGGGGCCGATCCGCGACAATCACGCCAGGTCGAGCCGGTCGACTACCTGGCTGCGCTCACCGAACCCACCTCCGGGCTGCGGATCGGCGTCGTGACCGAGGGCTTCGGCACCGCGGTGTCCGATCCGGCGGTCGACGCCGCCGTCCACGCCGCGGTCGACGTGCTGCGCAGCGCCGGACTCGCGGCGGAGCAGGTGTCGATTCCGTGGCACCTCGACGCGATGCACGTCTGGAACGTGATCGCGACCGAGGGCGCCGCCTACCAGATGCTCGACGGCAACGCCTACGGCATGAACACCGACGGGTTCTACGACCCGGAACTGATCGCGCATTTCGCCGCTCAGCGCCTCGAACGCGGTCACGAGTTGTCCAAGACGGTCAAGCTGGTGGGGCTGTCGGGACGGTACACGTTCGAGGTCGGCGGCGGAAAGTACTACGCGATGGCCCGCCAACTCGTCCCCGAACTGCGCGCGGCCTACGACGCCGCCCTCACCGACTACGACGTGCTGGTCATGCCCACCGTCCCCTACACCGCGAAGAAGATCCCGCCCGCCGATGTGGCATTGGGCGACTACCTCGACGTCGCGCTGTCGATGGTCGGCAACACCGCCCCGTTCGATGTCACCGGTCACCCGGCCTGCTCGGTTCCCGCGGGGCTCGTCGACGGCCTGCCGACGGGGCTGATGATCGTCGGCAACTCGTTCGACGACGCCACGGTCCTGCGCGTGGCACACACCTATGAACAGGCCGTCGGCGGCTTCCCCACCCCGCCGGCCGTGATGAGTTCTGCTCGATGACACCACCACGCTTGTCTCTGGACGACGAGATTCTCGATCTCGCCGTCATGTGGCTTCCCATCGGGGATCCACCGGCCGACAAGATCAAGCGCGACTTCGGCGTCGAACCGGCCGAATATCGCGTGCGTCTGGCGCGCGCCATCGACCGTTACCTGCAGACCTCGAACGCGAGTACCGCCGCACGACTCGACCGATTCTTCGAGACGTCGATGCTGACAGCACTGAGACCGAAGGCAGTCACCACCAGGTGACGAACAGTCCGGTCGCAACTTGTGTCAGAGGGGTGGTGGTCGGCCGCTCGACGCTCGTAGCGTCGTAGGTGGGTGTACGCGAGTCGGAACGAACGAGGAGGAGACATCGTGACGATCGACAGAGGAATTCTGGCACTGCTCGAGGCCAAGCCGGGCAAGGGCGAGGAACTGGCCGCGTTCCTAAAGCAGGGGCGCGCCCTGGCGGCGGAGGAGGAAGGCACCGTCACCTGGTACGCGTTCAAGGTCGGCGACACCACGTACGGCATCTTCGACACATTCCAGGACGAGGAAGGCAGGCAGGCGCACCTGACGGGAGCGATCCCCGCCGCACTGGCCACCGTCGGCCCCGACCTGCTCGCGAAGGACCCCGACATCCGACCGGTCGACGTGGTCGCTGTCAAGTAGGGAGCCCGCCGGGTTTCCTACCGTTCGGTCAGTCGAATCCTGCCCGTAAACCTACCCGATCGGGTAGGTCCCCGACCGTCCGCGCCACGGCATACTTGCCCGGCTCGGGGTTTCCGAAAACGATACGGAGAAACAGATGCTCGACCGGCTGTACGCCGCTGTCCTCGCCGTCGCCGGCCTCGGCTACGGCGGATACATCCTCCTCGACGAACTGACCGGAGGGTCGGACACACCCGGCGAGGACGAACATCGCCTCCACGAAGTCCCCTCGGGAGCAGGTGTCCACGCCGTGACGTCCCCCTGACACGCCCTGAGGGAACTGACACCGACCTCAGGGCACTGACACCGCCGGCTCACTGGTCGACGGTGAGACCCTTCGCCTCGAGCACCGGGGCGAGGTTGCTGACCTGGATCGGGGTTTCGCCCTTCTTGTACCGCTCGATGTAGGCGGCCTCGGCGGCGTCCCGCTCGCGGGAGGCGTCGATGGCGAACTGGACCTCGTCGCGCCGGACCACGACCACACCGTCGCAGTCGCCCTTGACGACGTCGCCGGGGTAGATGATCTGGCCGCCGAACACCAGCGGCTGATTGACGGGACCGAGGGATTCCTTCACCGTTCCCTCGATGCACACGTGCTTGGAGAAGACGGGGAACCCGAGTTCGCGGATCTCCCGGCTGTCCCGCACGCCACCGTCCGTGACGAGTGCGCTGATGCCCCGCGCCACACACGCATTGGCCAGCACGTCACCGAACTGCCCCGCCGGCTGGTCGCCGGAGGACACGATGAGCACGTCACCGGGCTGCGCGTAGCTGATGGCGACCTGGAGCATGATGTTGTCACGCGGATGGCACACGACGGTGAAGGCCGATCCGCAGAACGACATGTCGCGGTCGATGGGCTTGATCCCCGAATCCAGTGCGCCCTTGCGGCCCTGCGCCTCGTGGATGGTGGCGGCCGAGAAGGCGCCCAGGCTGTCGATGGCGGCCTTGTCGGCGCGATCGATCTTGGTAGTGACGTGAACCATGATGTCTCCGTAGCTCTGTGATGGCGGGTGGGGTCAGCTGAGTGAGGCGACGGCCTTCTCGACCGCGGCTGCCGCATTCCTGAGCACGTCCTCGGCCGTGGCGAAGGAGACCCGGAAATAGGATTCGGCCCCGTACGCAGAGCCCTGGATGGTGGCCACCGACGCGTGGTCGAGGAGGAACAGCACCACGTCCTGATCGTTTTCGAGCAGCGTGCCGTCGGGTGTCCGCTTGCCCACGAGGCCGGCGCATCCGACGAACAGGTAGAAGGCGCCCTGCGGCAGTACTGGTTCGAGACCGTCGATGCCGGAGAAAAATTCGAACGTGACGTCACGCCGGGCGCGATAGCTCGCGACGGACGTGGTGACGAAACTCTGATCCCCGGTGAGGGCTTCGGCGGCGGCGGCCTGACTGATCGACGACGGGCAGGACGAACTCTGCGACTGCAGCTTGTTGATCGCGCCGATCAGCCCCCTGTTCCCGACGCCGTACCCGAGGCGCCAGCCGGTCATCGCGTAGGCCTTCGACACACCGTTGGTGACCAGGATCCGATCGCGCAGGTGCGGCGCGGACGACAGCAGGTTCGGTACGGGTGAGTCGGTGAACACGATCTCGTCGTAGATCTCGTCGCAGAGCACGTTGACGTGCGGGTTCCGGTCGAGGACCTTCGCGAGCCCCGCCAGTTCGTGCTCGCTGTACACGGCGCCTGTCGGGTTCGATGGCGCGTTGAGGATGACCCACTTCGTCGCCGGGGTGATGGCGGCCTCGAGCTTCTCTGCGGTGAGCAGGAACCGGTCGGATTCCGGGCAGTCGACGACGACGGGTGTCCCGCCGTGCACGGTCACCATGTCGGGGTACGACACCCAGTACGGGGCGGGCACGATCACCTCGGTGCCCACCTCCACCGTCGCCATCAGCGCGAGGAAGATGACCTGCTTGGCGCCTCCGCCGACGGTGATCTCGTTGTCCGCGAACTCCACTCCGGTGCGGGCCAGCATCTTCTTCGAGATCGCCTCCCGCAGTGCGGGAATACCGTTGACGGGGGTGTACTTGGTGAGACCGGATTCCATCGCCGCGACGGCCGCCGCCTTGATGTGGTCCGGGGTGTCGAAATCGGGCTCCCCGACCGTCAGGTCGAGGATCTCCCGCCCCGACGCCCGGAGTTCGCGAACCCGTTGCGCGGCTGCCACACTCGGTGATTCACGCATCTGGTCGACTCGCGCTGCTGGAACGAAGGTGGACATGGTTCCTCCTGGTAGAGGGCGTGGGGACGAAAGGAGCCGGGAAGTCGGGGCGGTATCTTCACACCCACGCTATCGGGCGGGGGCCGCACCTGTACAAGACCGATTGTGTGTCGGGTGATAGCCGTTCGGCATGGCTGGATTCAGAACGCCAGCAACACCTTCGCGGACGCGGACGCGTCCTTCGCGACGGCGAACGCCTCGAGACCGTCCTCGATGCCGAACTCGTGGCTGATCACCGGTTCGACGTTCAGGCTGCCGTCCGCCAGAGCCTGGAGCACCGCATCGATCTCGTCGTTGAACCGGAAGGAACCGGCGAGTTCGAGTTCCCGCGTGATGACGAGCGACAGCGGCGCGGGCTGAAGCCCTGTGGGGAGCAGTCCGAGCATGACGATCCTGCCGCCGCGCGTCGCGCCGCGAATGGCCGATTCGAGTCCGAAGCGGTTGCCGGAGCACTCGACGACGACGTCGGCGTCGACGGCCGCGATGCTCACGGCGTCGGTGGCGTCCAGCGTCGTGTCCGCACCGAGCGCCTTCGCGACCGTGCGGGGATAGTCGTGCACGTCGACCGCGGTGATCTCGCTCGCCCCGGCCCGGCGGAGGACGGCCACGACGAGGGCGCCGATGGGACCGCACCCCACGACGAGCGCGCTCTTCCCGGCCACGTCGCCTGCGCGGGCCACGGCGTGCCACGCCACGGCGGCGGGTTCCGCGACGGCAGCGGTGCGCAGCGGCAGGTTCGCCGGCAGTCGCCGCAGCATCCGCGACGGCAGCACCGCGTACTTCGCGAATGCCCCCTCGGTGTGCGGGAATTGCGCCGCGCTGCCGAGATAGGTGCATCCCGGCGAGAGGTTCGGGCGGTCCTCGGGGAACCTGGCGCCGCGACCGCCGGGGGTCGCGGGGTGCACGGCCACCGGGTCACCCGGGGCCGGGCCGGTCCCGTCTGCGGCGGCCTGCACGACCGTTCCCACCACTTCGTGTCCGAGCAGCATGGGCGCCTTCAGGATCGACTCGCCGGCGGCGCCGTGCGTCCAATAGTGCAGGTCGGATCCGCAGATCCCACCGTAGGCGATCTCGACGACCGCCTCGGACGGTTCGGGCCGCCGGAGGGGAACCGATTCGATACGCAGGTCGCCTGCGGCGTGCGCCACCACCCCGAGCGTCTCGGTGGGCAGCGGGGCGGAGGATTCGTGCGGCGTCGTGGTCACGGCCGGCCTCAGTCGTTGCGCCGGACGAAGTCGAGACCGCCCGGTACCTGGAAAGTGGGCATGATCTCGATCAGGCCGAGGTTGACGTGGCGCGGAGCGTCGATCGCGAACTCGATCGTGTCGGCGATGTCTTTCGTCGTGATGGATTCGAAGCCTTCGTAATACGTCTCCCACGCCTCCTTCATCGCCTCCGGGGAGCCGCCGAGGTTGCGTCCGAAGATCTCGGTTTCGACCCGGCCCGGGCAGATCTCGGTCACGCGGATGCGCTTGCCGATGGTGTCGTTGCGCAGTTGCCGCGAGATCTGGTGCACCGCCGCCTTCGTGGCGTGGTACGCGGTGTGGCCGTAGAAGTTGTACAGGCCGGCGATGGAACTGATGTTGACGATGTGGCCGAGGTCCCGCTCGACCATCCCCGGCATGAGCAGCCGGCACAGGTGCAGCACCGCACGGAGGTTGACGTCGACCATGGCGTCGACCGAGTCGGCGGACGCATCCAGGATGTTGCCGGTGGCCGAGACTCCCGCGTTGTTGATCAGCACGTCGATCTCGAGGCCCTCGACGGCGGCGGTGAGGGCGTCGATGTCGGTGATGTCGACGGCGAGCGGGATCATGCCCGTCTTCTCCGCCACCTCGTCGAGCCGTTCCTTGTTGCGGGCGACGCCGTAGACGGTGAGACCCCGCTTGGTGAGGATCTCGGTGACCGCGGCGCCCATTCCGGTGTTGGCGCCGGTGACGAGTGCGGTCCGGTAGTCGTTGAATGGCATGACGCTCCCTTGCCTTGCTGGTGGTGAAAGTTGGTGCAGCCCGGTGGTCTTCGAGTGGCCAGGAGACCACCGGGCCGAGTCTGGATCCGTCAGAGCGTGTCACGGAGCGGCACGTGCGCCCGGTCGGTGACGGTGCTGACGGCGATGAGGGTTCCCAGTGCGGTGACGACGGCGTAGACCGCGGGGACGTGGATGCCGAACTGCGGAATCAGCCAGGTCATCAGCAGCGGCGCGGTGCCGCCGAACACCGCCGAGGAGATGTTGTAGCCCAGCCCGTACGCCGAGTACCGCACCCGGGTGGGGAAGAGTTCGACGATGAGGATGTGGATGACGGCGGTGTGGCCGGCGAAGATCACGGCCATGAGGCACGCTCCGAGCACCGCGAGCGCGAAGTTGCCGGTCGCGATCAGGGCGTAGCAGGGGATGGCGCCGACGGCCATGGCGATCGCCGCACCGGCGATGACCTTCTTGCGGCCGACACGGTCGGAGAGCGCGCCCATGAAGGGAATGGCGAAGCAGATCGCCACCAGGCTCGCCGCGGTCACCAGCAGGGCGGTGCCGGTGGAGAAGCCGATGTTCTCGCCCTTGAGGAACGTCGGCATGTAGGAGAAGAGCACGTAGTAGCCGGAGCCGTTCATCAACGGGATGAACAGCGCGAGCAGCATCGCCTTGCGGTGTTCGGGAGTCGCGAAAGCTTCCTTCAGCGGGTTGCGGGACAGTCCGCCTTCGGACTTGAGCTTCTCGAAGTTCGGGGTGTCGCTGATGGCCCGCCGGATGTACCAGCCGATGATGCCCATCGGGATCGCGACCAGGAACGGGACGCGCCACGCCCAGCTCGCCGGTCCGCCGCCCTCGATCGCGGCCTCGTTGAGCCACGGCGACATCGCGAACGCGACCAGCGTGCCGGTGAGCAGGGCCAGGAACGACGCGATCTGTGCGTAGCTGGTGATCAGTCCGCGCTTGCCCTCCGGTGCGTGCTCGGCGAGGAAGGTCATGGCGCCCGCCGCCTCACCGCCCACCGAGAATCCCTGCAGGATGCGCAGGAGAATCAACAGCGCGGGCGCGGCGACGCCGATCGCGGCGTATGTCGGGAGAACACCGATGCCCGCGGTGGCGACGCTGATCAGCATGATCACGAAGACGAGCATCTTCTGCCTGCCGATCCTGTCGCCCAGGATGCCGCAGACGACCGCGCCGAGCGGTCGCACGAAGAACGAGATCGCGTAACCGGCGAAGACGAGCATCAGCGCGTCGCTCGACTTGGAGACGTCGAAGAAGACGATGGCCAGGGCGGTCGCCATGAAGGCGAAGATGCCGTTGTCGTAGAGCTCGACGAAGATGCCCACGCACCCTGCGAGAACGACCTTGCGTAGCTGGCGGGGTTGCACCTCGTGTTCGGGCGTGTGCCCGGCCGTGTCGGGTGAGATCGCGTTGGTCATGCTGACTCCATCTGGGCTACAGAGTGGTGCTGGGCGGATGTCGTTTCTGTGTGGGTGGGGATCCGAAGACCGGCGAAGGCGCTCGCCACGCGGGACCGCAGCTGTGCGATCGCGCGTCGTTGGCTCCGGTAACCGTCCACGGCGTCGGGGACGCTCACCTTGCGGAACCGGACCTCCTGGCCGGGGCGTGCCTGGCCGAGCTGGGACAGTGCGGTGGCGGTCACGACCGCGAGCACCGGATATCCGGCCGTCACTCCCCGGCCCCGATGCAGGACGAGGATCTCGTTGCCCGCGGGAACCTCGACGGCGCCGATCGGTACCCCGCGGGAGAGCACTTCCGTCGACCGGTCCCGCCGGGGAACGTCGCTCCCCGGATCGGTCGGCGTCAGGCGAAGACCGATGTGGTTCGTATCGGCACCGATGACGAAGGGGGTGTCGAACAACCGGGCGGCGGACGCGCCGAACTCGTGCACGTCGGGACCGTCGGTGACGTCGATGGTCCAGCGGCCGGTGAAGGATGCGGGTTCGGCGCCGAGCCGGAACAGCGGTACCCGGAAGTACGGGTGGTCGATCGGCGGTCCGTCGACGTCGATGGCGACGGATTCGCCGACCGTCAGTTGCCGGCCGAAACCGAGAACCGAGTCGGGGGCGCAGCTGCCGAGCAGGGACGGCGCGGCGATCGCGCCGTGCACGGCGAGGTAGACGCGGAGCCCGTCGTGGATTCCGCGGACGGTGAGTTCTTCGCCCGCGGTCCACACGAACGGCTCCCACTGGGGCCGGGTGACACCTCCGACCTGGACCTCCGCGGGCGCGCCGGTCACCGCGACGAGCAGGTCGACGCTCGCGACGGCGCCGAAGTCCATCGCCACCATTTCGAGCAGCGGCGCGGTGCGGTGACTGCCGACCAGCGCGTTCGCCACGTCGGCGCTGTACTGGTCGGAGGCTCCCCCGGTCATCTGCCCGAACCGGGAGCCCCGGAGTCGTCCGAGATCCTGGATCGAGGTGAGACCGGGTGTCGTGACGGTGATCGTCTCAGCCATGCCGGACCCCCTCGTACGCCGGCCACTCGGCCGCGGTGATCGGCACGAAGCGGAACGTGTCGCCGGGCCGGAAGTCGGACAGCGGTTCCGTCGCCGGATCGACGATGGTCAGGGGCGTGCGGCCGATCACCGGCCAGCCGCCGGGCGCCGGGCGCGCCGAGATGACGGCCTGCCTGCCCGCGACCGCCACCGCGCCTGCCGGAACGTGCGGCCGCGGAATGGTGCGGCGGGGAACGGGCTGCGGGAATGCGGGGCCGTCGAGCATGGGGGCGCCGCCCGGGGACCCGTAGCAGCGCATGGTGAGGGGGCGGGCGCTGTGCAGTCGGATCACCTCGGCCGGGGAGAGTGCGAGGTGATCTGCCACGTCGTCGAGGTCGGGTCCGAATTCGCCCCCGTAGACGACCGGGATGTCGAACTGCCGCGGACCGCGCGTCGCGGGTTGCGCCGGCAGCTCGATCAGCCGTTCGACCAGCGCGCGGATGGCGCCATGTGTCGTTGCAGCACAGTCGAATTCGACCAGCAGTGAGTCGTAGGTGGGGATGATGCCGGTGACCGCGACGTCGTCGCCGCGGGCGTCGAGCGCGGCGGCGACCGTGTGGACGGCCTGCCAGCGCTCCTCCGCGTCGGGGGACAGCGACGTCAGGCGGACCGCGGAGTCCCCGCAGTCCGCGAGGACGAAGTCGCGGTGCGGCCGGATGCACGTCACGCCGGACACGATGCGGACTCCTTCTCGGCCTTGGCCTCGAGGACCTCGGTGACGGGGGCGATGACGACGCCCGCGCGCAGCAGTGCCTCTCGGATCGCTCGCGCGTTGCCCACCGCGTCGGCGCCGTCGCCGTGCAGCAGCACCGTGTCTGCCTCGATCGGGATGCGCGTGCCGTCGACGGCTTCGACGACCCCTTCGGTCACCATCTGCACGGTGCGCGACACCAGCGCGGCCTGGTCGTGGATCACGGCGCCGGCCTCGGACCGCGGAACCAGGGTGCCGTCCGCCCGGTACGCACGGTCGACGATGGCGACGATGGCCACCCGGAGCCCCCGCGCCCGGGCGTGGTCGGCGAGTTCCCCGTCCTGGGCGAGCACGATGAGTCGCGGGTCGAACGCCTCCACCGCGTCGACGACGGCGCCCGCGTAGTCGGCGCGGGTCGCGACGAGGTTTCCCAGCCGACCGTGCGGTGCGAGGTGCGAGAGCGCTGTGCCGTGGGCCGTCGCGAAGGCGTGCAGTGCGCCGAGTTGGTACAGAACGTCCGTGCGGACCTCCTCGGCGGTGAGGTCCATCGCGCGCCGGCCGAACCCTGCGAGATCGGGGAAGCTGGGGTGTGCGCCGATGCCGATTCCGCGGGCGACGCACCCTCGGACCGTCGCATCCATGGTCCGGGGGTCGCCGGCATGAAAGCCGCACGCGACGTTGGCGGACGTCAGCACGTCGAGCAATGCGTCGTCGTCGCCCATCGTCCAAGCGCCGAAGCTCTCGCCGAGGTCGGCGACGAGATCGATCGTGACAGTCACGGTGCCTCCAAGGGGGGCCTGCAGTGGAACCGCGGGTGCCGTTCCAGTGAACTTTCGATGTAAACGGACGCTACGCAGGTTCCGGTTCAGGCGGTTAATACCTGTTTTACGTGAGGCGATAACGAACGTCTATGGTGTTTGAACAGCGACGATG
This sequence comes from Rhodococcus sp. NPDC057014, assembly GCF_042673295.1. Lineage (NCBI taxonomy): Bacteria > Bacillati > Actinomycetota > Actinomycetes > Mycobacteriales > Nocardiaceae > Rhodococcus > Rhodococcus sp. NPDC057014. The sequence goes on along the minus strand of NZ_JBHUSF010000006.1, from coordinate 18,641 downwards.
CACAGACGGAAGAATCGGGCCCCGCACTTGGCTACAGCGGTGTTTCCGCCCGGCAACCTTCTCGAAACCGCGGCGTGCTCGCGTCGCGCGCATCGTCAGAAAGGCAGATCGCTCGTGGATACCCGACGCTTGTTCTCATTCGTCCGCATCGTCGACGCCGGATCCATCACGCGGGCGGCGGACATACTGCACATCGCGCAGCCGGCTCTCAGCCAGCAGATGACGGCGTTGGAGACGCACTTCGGTCAGCAACTGCTGATCCGCAGCAAGCAGGGAGTGGAACCCACCGACGCGGGGCGCGCGCTGTACCGGCACGCACAGGTGATCCTGCGGCAGGTGGAGAGCGCTCAGGCCGAGGTGAGCGTCGTCGGCCGGGAACTGGCGGGCGGTGTCTCCGTCGGACTCGCGCCGTACAGCACCGTCAGCTCCATCGCGCTGCCGCTGCTCACCGCGGTGCGGTCGCGCTACCCCAGCATCCTTCTGCACATCAACGAGAATTTCGGCGGTGTGCTGAGCGAGGCCATGATGACGGGCAGGATGGACATGGCCCTGTTGTACGACGCCGGCCCGATCAAGGGCGTCAACTTCGAGCGTCTACTCACCGAGGAACTGATGGTCGTCGCCCCGGCGGGCACCGGACTGCCCGGCGACACCGGGACGGCCGTCGCCATCAAGGACCTCGTCGATCTCCCGCTGCTGCTGCCGGGTCCGATGCACACGATCCGCAAGGTGGTGGAGCAGGCATACGAGCACGCCTTCGAGCACGCGCGGGTGGTCGGCGAGGTGGAATCGGTGACACTGATGGCGCAGGCGGTCCGAAACGGACTGGGCGCGACCGTATTACCGTTCTCGGTGGCACGCCGAATCATGAACGTGGAGAACCTGGAACTCCGCCGCATCGAACCGTCGATCGAAGTCCAGGTCTCCCTCGGGACACCCGCCAATCAGCCGCTGTCCGGACCGGCGGAGGCGGTGCGCGAGGTGCTGCGCAGTGTCGTGGCCAACTACATCAGGACCAGTTCGGAAGCCGAACGCGGCCCTCAGTAACCCCGGGCCGGATCGATCGGCGCCAGCAGCGGCGCGCCCGCGGCGAAGCGTTCGACATTGGTCGCGACGTGATCGGCGAGCAACCCGGTCAGTCTGGTCGCGGGATTCGCGACGTGCGGGGTGATGATCGCATTCGGCAGGGCCCAGAGCGGATGCCCGTCGGGCAGCGGTTCGGGGTCGGTGACGTCGAGTGCGGCGCCGCCGATCGACCCGGCGCGCAGCGCGCGGACCAGACCCTCGGTGTCGATGAGGGAACCGCGCGCCACGTTGACGATCCACGCCGTCGATTTCATCTGTGCGAGCGCGGCCTCGTCGACGAGGTGGGCGGTGGCCGACGTCGCCGGTGCGGCGATGACGAAATGGTCTGCCCTGGACCAGATTTCCGAGGTCCGGTCGGCCGGCAGCGTCTCGCACGCACCCGGAACCGGGGTGCCCGAGCGAGTGACCGCCAGCACGTCCGCGCCGAACGCGGCGAGCAGCGGGATCATCGCGCGACCGATGCCGCCGCAGCCGACGATGGCGACCGTCGCCCCGCGCAGCGTGCCCACCTGGGGGTCGAACTCGGCCTTGCGCCACGACGTCGCGCGCACCTGCTCGGTGAGGGCCCGAACCCCGGCCAGGAGCAGCAGGACGCCGTGTTCCGCGACGTTGCCGGCGTAGGCGCCGGCCGCGGACGTCCAGGCCCGGTCGGTGTCGACGATGCCCGCGGAGATCCAGGGCTCCACCCCCGCCGAGGGCAGCTGCACCCAGCGCACGGAGTCCGGCAGTTCCGCCGGAAACGTGTCGGGGCCCTGCGCCCAGACGACGGCCTCGGCGTCGTCGAGCGGGGTGAGTACGCCGCCGCCCCTCTCGATCCCGCGTATCAGGGCTGCGTCGGGGTGCGGTCCGAGGTGGATGCGGGGCGGTGCGGTGTTCGGCATCTTCGTCTTTCGAGTCGGTCGGGTGGGGATCAGACTACGGCGGTCAGTCCGCCGTCGACATACAGGATCTGGCCGTTCACGAAGTCCGACGCCGGCGAGGAGAGGAAGAGCAGCGCACCCACGAGTTCGTCCGTGCGGCCCCACCGCCCGGCCGGCGTGCGCTTGGTGAGCCACGCACTGAACTCGGCGTCGTTCACCAGCGCCTCGGTGAGCTGGGTGTCGAAGTAGCCGGGCGCGATGGCGTTGGCCTGCAGCCCCAATGGCGCCCAGTCGGCGCACATTCCGCGGGTGAGCATCTTCAGCCCACCCTTGCTGGCGGCGTACGGGGCGATGCCCGCCCGGCCGAGTTCGCTCTGCACGGAGCAGATGTTGACGATCTTGCCGTGCCCGCGTTCGACCATCGCCCGCGCGAACTCGCGGCCGACGAAGAAGGCGCTGCTGAGATTGGTGTCGAGAACACGACGGAAGTCGTCGTCGCCGAACTCGAGCAGGGGGCTGCGGTGCTGGACGCCGGTGTTGTTGACGACGATCTCGACGGGGCCGATCTCGTTCTCGACCCGCTTCGCGGCGGCAGCGACCTCCTCGGGAGCGGTCACGTCGAAGGCGCAGGTGTGGACCGTCGCGCCGGTGTGTTTGACGATCTCGTCGCGACTGCGCGCCAGGGCTGCCGCGTCGCGTCCGTTGAGCACGACCTCCGCGCCCGCCTCGGCGAGTCCGTTGGCGAGTGCGAAACCGATTCCCCGGCTCGACCCCGTGACGAGCGCGATCTTGCCCTCGACGTCGAAGCTCCGATGCGAACTCACTGTGTGGCGACCTTTCGTTCTTCGTGCAGGTATTCGACGGCGGCTCGGGCGATCAGGTCCGGCGCCGGTGCGACGTCCAGCGCGACACCGAATTCGTCGGCGTCGAGCGGTTCGAGGAGCGCGAACTGGGAATCGAGCAGCGCAGGCGGCATGAAGTGCCCGCTCCGTGCCTGCATCCGCCCTCGGATCACCTGCTGGTCTCCCGTGAGGTGCACGAACAGCACCGGGTCGGAGACGTCGCCGAGGATCCTCCGATAGCTGCGCCGCAGCGCCGAGCACGCCACCACACCGCGGCGCCCCTGCCCGGACAGCTCCTGCAGCCGGTCCCGGACGACGCCCAGCCACGGGGCCCGGTCGTCGTCGGTCAGCGGGATGCCGGCGGCCATCTTCGCGACGTTCGACGGCGGGTGCAGATCGTCGGCGTCGAGGAACCGGTGGCCGGTCAGTGCGGAAAGTTGCTGCGCGACTGTCGTCTTCCCGCAGCCGGTCACCCCCATCACCACGATGTGGGGTAGCTGATCGCCACTCATGAATTGTTCCTGTCCGCCGGTGTGGAGAGATGCAGTTCGAACATGCCCGACCGCACGACGGCTTGGCAATGGCGGAGGGGATACCGGTTGACGTTGCCGTCATACCGAAGTGCGAGGGATGCCGGTGTTAGCGGCTCACGAGTGCGATCGCCGCCGCCTCGATGGTGTCCTCGGACAGCAGCACCTCGAGCGCGGCGTCGCCGAGGGGGATGAAGCTGTTCTCGCTCGTCACCCTCGCGAGCGGCCCGGTGAAGCCCTCGTCGACCAGCGCGGCGACCACGCCCTCGGACACACCCCCCGACGTGCGGGTCTCGTCGACCACGAGCACCCGGCCGGTAGCGTGCGCCTCCCGGACGACGTCCCGCACCGGCAGCGGTGCGAGCCACCGCAGGTCCACCACCCGGGCGGCGATGTGCGCACGCTCGAGCTTCCGCGCGACCCGCAGGCTCATCCGCAGACCGTTGCCGTAGGTGACGATCGTCAGGTCGGTGCCGTCACCGTGGGTGCGGGCCGAGCCGATCGGAACGTGGTTCTCGGCCTGCGTCGCGGGGTCCGGGTACGGTGCCAGCCACAGCCCGTCGCCCTCGTCGTACAGATCCCTGATGTGGTACAGCGCAATCGGTTCCAGGAACACGCACACCGCGCCGGCGGTACGCGCCGCCGCCACACAGCTGTGCATCATGGCCGCGGCGTCTTCGGGGCGGGACGGCGACGCCACCACCACACCGGGGATGTCGCGCAGTGCGGCGACGGCGTTGTCGTTGTGGAAGTGCCCGCCGAAGCCCTTCTGATACCCGTACCCGGCGATCCGCACCACCATCGGATTGCGGTACTGCCGGTCGGAGAAGAACTGCAGCGTCGCACCCTCCCCGCGGATCTGGTCGGCCGCATTGTGCAGATACGCCAGGTACTGGATCTCCGGGATGGGCAGCAACCCGGACACCCCCGCACCCAACGCGAGTCCCAGGATCGCCTGCTCGTCGAGCAGGGTGTCGAACACGCGCGCCGATCCGGCCTTCTTCATCAGGCCGCGGGTCACCCCGTACACCCCGCCCTTGCGGGCCACGTCCTCACCGAACACCAGCGCCTCGGGGCAGCGGGCGAGCACGTCGAGCAGGGCACGGTTGATCGACAGGGCGAGGGTCAGCCTGCCTTCCTCCTCCGGCAGCGGCGATCCGACGAACTCCGCGCGCTCGGCCGGGTCGACGCGCTCCGGCACCGCCCCGGCGGCCTGCGTGGCGGTTTCGGTGAGGGGCCTCATCACCGCCGCGGGACTGTCCAGTTGGGGTAGTTCGGCGACCTCCCGGGCGAGTCCGAGGACCTCCGCGCGCGTGTCCTCGTAGCGCGCGAGGATCTCGGTGGGGCCGAGGTGTCCGCCTTCGATCAGAAATCTTGCGGTGCACAGCACCGGGTCCCGGTCGAAGTCGGCGGTGATCTCGGCGGACGTCCGGTATGCGGACTCGAGATCGGATCCGGCGTGACCCATCAACCGGACGGTCCGCAGGTGCAGGAACGCCGGCTTGCGGTGCACGCGCACCCAGTCGGCGGCACGCTTTGCGGTGGCATACGCCGCCGGCAGGTCGGAACCGTCCGCCTCGAAGTACTCCAGACCCGCCCGCTCACCGAAATTCGCGGCGATCCACCCCGTCGGCGTCCTGGTACTGATCCCGATCCCGTTGTCCTCGCAGACGAACAGCAACGGGAGCGGCAACCCCTGATAGGCCGAGTGGACGGCGGTGTTGATCGCGCCGACCGCGGTCGAGTGGTTCGCCGACGCATCCCCGAAACTGCACACCGCCACCGCGTCGGCGGGCCACGGCGAGGGCAGGTGGAGTTTGAGTGCCCGGGCGATCGAGAACGCGACACCGACCGCACGCGGCAGATGCGAAGCGACGGTAGAGGTCTGGGGAATGATGCCGAGATCGTGGCGGCCGAACACCTTGTGCCGTCCACCCGAGATCGGCTCCTCCGTCGCCGCCACGACGCCGAGGAGGACGTCGCGGAGCGGATCACTGCCGCCCACCTGCCGCGCCCGTGCGAGGAAGAATCCACCGGAACGATAGTGCAGCAGAGCGGGATCGGTGGGACGCAGCGCGGCGGCGACGGCAGCATTGCCCTCGTGCCCGGAGGAACCGATCGTGTAGAAACCCTTACCCTGCGACCGCAACCACCGGGCCGCCAGATCGAGATGCCTGCTGCCCAGTTGGGCGTCGAAGAGATCCAGAGCGGACTGCACCGACAACGGCGACGGGGGCCGGATCGGGTCCTCCGGACGGACCCCGGTGCTGCTTTTCCCGCGGACAAGCCCCGACACGACGGAGGTGAAGTAGTCGTCGATCTGTTCGGCCATCGATCCACCTCCTGACGTGCTGGTGATGATAGCCGCCGAGCACGCCCGTCACCGCACGAACGGGACGCCCGTTCGATCTGACGCAACGACCGTCCCGTTCGTCCGGGACCAGTTGCCGAACCGAAACGGTATCGACCATCGGGGCCATCCCCCGATCGGGGGACAGCGCATTCACCCCGAGGAAGGCCCCGTCGGCGGACAGACGTCGGGACGGCGAGACGTCATCGTTGTCACATGCCGCACACACCGGACGGCAGACAACGAGGAGCACCATGCAGAACACCCGGAAGTTCTACATCGACGGCGAGTGGGTCGAGCCGATCGGCACCGACACGCTCGACGTCGTCAACCCTGCGACGGAGATGGCCATCGCCACGATCGCGCTGGGGGACGAGAAGGACGTCGACCGAGCCGTCACCGCGGCGCGAACAGCGTTCGACAGTTACGCGGCGACGACCCGTGCCGACCGAATCGAGTTGCTGAGCAGGGTCATCGAGGTCTACGGGCGGCGGATGAACGACCTCTCCACGACCATCACCCAGGAGATGGGCGCACCTGCGGGGCTCGCCGCGACCGCTCAGGCACCGTGCGGCATGGCGCACCTTGCCGCCGCCCTCGATGCGCTCCGCGGGTTCGAATTCGAGGAGAAGATCGGCACCACTACGGTCGTGCACGAGCCGGTCGGCGTGTGCGCGTTCATTACACCGTGGAATTGGCCCGTCAATCAGATCGCCGCGAAGGTGGCGCCCGCACTGGCCGCCGGATGCACGATGGTGCTGAAGCCGTCCGAGATCGCGCCCCTCAATGCGATCATCTTCGCCGAGATACTCCACGAAGCAGGGGTCCCGGCCGGCGTCTTCAACCTTGTTCACGGTGACGGACCTACCGTCGGAGCCGCCCTGTCGACGCATCCGGACGTCGACATGGTGTCGTTCACCGGATCGACCCGTGCCGGTGTCGAGGTCGCGCGAAATGCTGCGCCGACCGTGAAACGCGTCGCGCAGGAACTCGGCGGCAAGTCCGCGAACATCGTGCTGGTCGACGCGGACTTCGACGAAGTCATCACCCGGGACGTGATGGGCGTGGTCGTCAACGCGGGCCAGTCCTGTAACGCGGGCTCTCGCATCCTCGTTCCGTCGGATCGCATGGACGAGGCCTGCGCGATCGCGAAGGCGGCCGCCGAGACGATCGTGGTCGGGCCTCCGGACGCCGACGGAACGACCGTGGGTCCCCTCGTCTCGCAGGCACAGTTCGACAAGGTTCAGCGTCTGATCCAGACCGGCATCGACGAGGGCGGCACACTCGTCGCCGGCGGTGTCGGCCGCCCGCCCGGGCTCTCCGCCGGATACTTCGTCCGGCCCACCGTGTTCGCGAACGTCACGAACGACATGACCATCGCGCGGGAGGAGATCTTCGGCGCCGTCATGATGTTGATCGGCTACGAGGACGAGGCCGACGCGATCCGCATCGCGAACGACACCACGTACGGGCTCTCCGGAATGGTCTCCTCGAGCGACCCGCAGCGCGCACGGAACGTCGCCCGGAAACTGCGGACGGGAATGGTCCACGTCAACGGGGCGCCGCTGGCGTTCGACGCGCCCTTCGGCGGCTACAAACAATCAGGCAACGGCCGCGAGTTCGGCAAATTCGGTCTCGCCGAATACCTCGAAGCGAAGGCCATCTTCGGCGACAACGAGAACTGAGCTGGGAGCGTTCCGAATTCGGCACGACGGAGGCACTGGAGGGATGGATCGTGAATCCGATCATGTGGATGGGCATCGCCGGGATCATCGGCACGGCCGTCTCACCGTGGATCGCGGAACGCCTGCGCAGCAAGAATGCGCGGAAAGACCAGCTCATGAAGCTGCGGCTCGCCATCTATGCCGAGTTACTGGGAGCGACGGCCCGCCTCGCAGCACAAGCACACGCGGGGGCGCCGAATCCCGCTGCCGAGACGGAGACTATCGGCATCGAAGAATTGGACGGCCTGCTCAGCCAGGCAAAGGTCGTCGCCGGCCCGGACGTGTTGCGACAACTCGAGGAGCTCTCGCAACACACCGAGTCGTTCAACCGAACCGCAGATCTCGCCGAGATGGCGGGCCACATCGCCGGAACCCGGGAGAAGGTCCAGGACGCCATCCGGAGCGAGATGATGCGATGACGCTCATTGAGCGGCGGTGCTCACGTTCACCCGGAACCGTCCCGGATTGCCCGGTACCACTGCACGATCGATTCGGTGGAACTGTCCACTCCCTCGGCGACCCCGTTCCCACCGACTGCCCGGTGTAGTTGCAGGGCTTGATCCTTGCCGAGTTCGACACCCCACTGGTCGAACGAGTTGATGTTCGACAGCACACCTTCGGTGAAGACCTGGTGCTCGTAGAGCGCGATCAGCTGCCCGAGCACGCCGGGGCTCAGCTCGGGGGCGAGAATCGTGGTCGACGGACGATTCCCCGCCATCACCTGGTGGGGAATGAGGTCTTCCCGGATCCCCTCGGCGGCGAGATCCGCGGCGGTGCGGCCGAATGCGAGCACTCTGCGCTGGGCGAGCAAGTTGCTGACCAGAACGTCGTGCATGCTGCCGCTGCCGTCGCTCAGCGGCAGATCGGCGGCCGGTTCGGCGAATCCGAGGAAGTCGACGGGAACCATGCGAGTGCCCTGGTGCAGGAGCTGGTAGAAGGCGTGCTGCCCGTTGGTGCCGGGCTCACCCCACCAGATCGCCCCGGTGGGGACGTCGGTCGGCATCCCGTTCAGCTGCACGGACTTGCCGTTCGATTCCATCGCGAGTTGCTGCAGGTACGCGGGCAGGGCGGCGAGGTCGTTGGCGTAGGGCAGGACCGCCCGGGTCTCGGCACCGAAGAAGTTCGCATACCAGAAACCCAACAGACCGAGCAGGACCGGTGCGTTCGACTCGAGCGGCTCCGTCGCGAAGTGCCGGTCCACGGCGTGCATGCCGGCGAGGAAGTCGCCGAACGCACCTCGTCCGATCGCGAGCATCACCGGCAGGCCGATCGCCGAGCCGATCGAGTAGCGGCCACCGACCCAGTCCCAGAACTCGAACATGTTGGCCGGGTCGATGCCGAACTCGGCCACCTTCGCCGCGTTGGTGGACACGGCGACGAAATGCCGGTCGACCGCGTCCTCCCCGAGCGCCCCGGTGACCCAGGACCGGGCCGCGGTGGCGTTGGTGAGGGTCTCGATCGTCGCGAAGGTCTTCGACGCGACGACGAACAGGGTGGCCGCCGGGTCGAGGCCGTCGAGGGCGGCCAGCAGGTCGGCCGGATCGACGTTGGAGACGAATCGCACCGACAGATCGCGGTGGGAGTAGGGGCGCAGCGCCTGGCACACCATCCGCGGACCGAGGTCGGATCCGCCGATTCCGATGTTGACGACGGTGGTGATGCGCCGGCCGGTGGCCCCTCGCCACCGTCCGCTGCGCACCCGGTCGGTGAATGTGGCCATCCGGTCGAGCACGCGATGCACGTCGGCGACGACATCGCGACCATCCACGGACAGTTCCGCAGATGGGGGCAGCCGCAACGCGGTGTGCAGGGCGGGCCGGTTCTCCGTGGTGTTGACCGGGTTCCCGCGGAGCATGCAGTCGCGGTGGTCCTCGAGGCCGGCGGCACGGGCCAGCGCGACGAGCAGCGGCAGCGTGTCGCGGTCGATGCGGCTCATGCTGTAGTCGATGAAGAGATCCCCGGCGATGACCGTCAGATCCCTGCCGCGCCGGAGGTCGGCGCCGAACAGTTCCCTCAGATGCACCCGGGAAATGTCACCGTAGTGGTCCTGCAGGCGCTGCCATTCGAGAAATGCTGTGATGCTCGGTGATACGGACGTCGCGGTCACGCGACCTCGACGGGCTCGGCGCTGCGGACGGCGTGTCCACCGAACTGCCGGCGCAGCGCGGAGACCGCCTTCATCGCCGGGGAGTCGTCCTGACGGGACGCGAACCGGGCGAACAGTGCCGCGGAGATCACGGGGGCGGGGACGGCGTGGGCTATCGCTTCCTCGACCGTCCACCGGCCTTCACCCGAGTCCTCGGTGTACCCGGAGATCGAGCCCAGCCCCGGGTCTTCGGACAGGGCCTGCACCAGAAGGTCGAGCAGCCAGGAACGGACCACGGTGCCCTGCGACCAGGCCCGCAGCACCGCCGGGACGTCCGCGATGGATTCCTCGGCCGCGAGGAGTTCGTAGCCCTCGGCGTACGCCTGCATGAGCCCGTATTCGATCCCGTTGTGCACCATCTTCGCGTAGTGCCCGGCTCCGATGCCGCCGGCATGGACGAACGAGTCCGCACGGTCCCCTTCGGGGCGGAGGGCGTCGAAGATCGGTAGCAGCCTTGTGATGTCGTCTTCATGACCACCGGCCATGAGCGCGTACCCGTTCCGACGTCCCCAGACGCCGCCGGATACTCCGCAGTCGACGTAACGGACGTCGTGTTCGGCGAGCAGCGCTGCGTTCACCTTGTCGTCGGTGAACCGGGAGTTGCCGCCGTCGACGACCACGTCGCCGGGGGCGAGGAGCCGGGAGAGTTGCTCGATCACCTGGCGGGTGGGCGCGCCGGCGGGCACCATCACCCACACGGCCCGGGGTGCGGGAAGGGCCTCGACGAGGGCCTCGAGGCTGCGGACGTCGCTGACGTCGGGATTCGGATCGTAGCCGAGGACGTCGTGCCCCTTGTCACGCAGACGCTCACGCATGTTCGATCCCATCCGACCGAGCCCTACCACACCGAGTTTCATCGTCACCGTTTCACTTTCGCCGTCGATCCGTCGAGTACCTGCTCTATGTGTAGTGCCGCGCGACGCGCGGTTCACCTGACCGGATGGGGAGCCGCTACTGGTCGCCCGGCCAAGTGCTTTCGCCGTTCGCCACTCCGACACTGATAGCCGACGCATTGTCCGAATGCGCCTGTCGAGGAGCGAATGTACGGAGTGCAGCAGAAGTGACCGTGTCTGAAGTGCAGCAGAGCGTCCCGCTCTCGAGCGAGGTCGGTGGCCGCGTCGGCGGGGAACTGGTGATCGGTGACCTCGGCCCGGTGGCCGACTTGTCTTCGCTGGTGATCTTCGGCATCACCGGGGATCTGGCCCGCAAGAAACTGGTTCCCGCCATCTACGATCTCGCGCATTGTGGTCAGCTACCCGCGGGATTCGATCTCGTCGGATTCGCCCGCGACGCCGCGAACAGCGAACCGGTGTTGCGGGAATCGGTGAAAGCTCACGCCCGGCGGCCGTTCGACCCCGCAGTCTGGCAGTCCCTGACACAGCGCATCCACCTGGTCGAGGGGTCGTTCGACGATCCGGGCGGATTCAGGCAGCTGGCTTCGCTGTTGGCCGTCCTCGATCAGCGCCGCGGCAAGCCGGACAATTACGTCTTCTACCTGTCGGTCCCGCCGTCCGCTTTCGCCACCGTGTGCAGCCGGCTCGCGGTCGTCGGGTTGAATCGGCCCGCGCGCGGGTGGCGACGGGTGGTGGTCGAGAAGCCGTTCGGTCACGACCTGCCGAGCTCCCGGGCACTCGAGGTCGTACTGGCCCAATACTTTCCACCGTCGTCGATCTACCGGATCGACCACTATCTGGGCAAGGAAACGGTACAGAACATCCTCGCGCTGCGGTTCGCGAACGGGATGTTCGAACCGCTGTGGAACAACCGGCACATCGACCACGTGCAGATCACGATGGCCGAGAGTGTCGGGGTGACCGGGCGGGCCGGCTATTACGACGGCGTCGGCGCCGCCCGCGACGTCATCCAGAACCACCTGCTCCAGTTGCTGGCGCTGATCGCGATGGAGGAACCCGTCGGCTTCGACGCCGACAGCATCGCCGCCGAGAAGGTCAAGATCCTTTCCGCCACCGAACTACTCGGACCTCTGGATCAGACGTCGGCCCGCGGCCAGTACGGGCCCGGCATCGACGACGACGTTCGGCTGCCCGGCCTGACGGAGGAGGACGGGTTCCCTGCCGACTCGTCGACCGAGACCTTCGCCGCCCTGACCATCGGGATCACCACCCGCCGCTGGGCGGGAGTGCCGTTCTACATCCGCACCGGAAAACGGCTGGCGCGCAGGACCACCGAGATCGCGGTCACGTTCACGCCACCCGCTCACGGGTCGCCCGCGGCCCGCGCCGCCGGCGTCTCGAACGTCCTCGTGTACCGCGTCCAACCCGACGACGGGATCGAATTGCACATCGGCGCCAAGCGCCCGGGCGGGGGCATGCAGATCCAGCCGGTGAGCTTGGGCATGGACTTCCGATCGGTGTTCGATCCGGCGCCGGAGGCGTACGAGCGGCTGATCGGTGACGTCCTCCGTGGGGACGGAACACTGTTTCCCCGTCGCGCGGAAGTCGAGCACTCCTGGCGGATCATCGACCCCCTCCTGCAGCACTGGGCCGCGGCCGGCCGGCCGGACACCTACCCGGCAGGCACCTCGGGCCCCGCGTCCGCCGACGACATCCTGAGCCGCTCCGGCCGGGTGTGGCGCACGCTCGAGTTTTCAGCGCGGTAGTCGCCCCACGTGAGTGCCAAAGTGTGCCCCGGCACGCTTTGGCACTCACCTGTCTCCCGTAGTTCCCAGGCACGCGAAATACCCTGAGCAGCGATTCTGCTCAGGGTATTTCGGGTTCCGGAAGACTACTTGGCGAGTGCGTCCTTGAGGGCCTTCGCCGCGGCGGCCGGGTCGGCGGCGCTGTAGATGGCGCCACCGGCGACGGCGACATCGGCACCCGCGTCGCGCACGGCCTTGATGGTGTCGACCTTCACGCCACCGGCGACCGAGAACGGGACGCCGGCGATCTTGCCGTCGTCGAGCAGGGTCTGGATGGAGTAGCCGGGCTGGGCCTGCTCGTCGAGTCCGGCGTGGATCTCGACGAACGCGACACCGAGCTTGGCGATCTCCCGGGCCCGCTCGACACGGTTCTCGACACCGATCAGGTCGGCGACGACCTTCTTGCCGTGCTTCTGACCGGCCTCGACGGCACCCTTGATGGTGGCGTCACCGGCGGCACCGAGGACGGTGACCAGGTCGGCACCGGCCGCGAACGCGAGGTCGGCCTCGAGGAAACCGGCGTCGGCGGTCTTGAGGTCGGCGAAGACCTCCTTGTCCGGGTGCGCTGCCTTGATCGCGCTGATGGCACTGAGGCCAGCGCTCTTGATCAGCGGGGTGCCCAGTTCGATGATGTCGACGTACGGGGCGACCTTGTTGGTCAGGGCCAGCGCGTCGGCGGTGGTGAGAAGGTCGACTGCTACCTGCAGCTTCGTCATGTATTTCTCCTGTTTCTTTCTTGGGGGTTCTGGGGTGGTGCTGGTTCAGCCGATGTTGGCGTGGCGTTCCCACAGCCGTTCGGCGGTCTGGTCCGCGTTGTTCCACAGCGCCTGGAACAGCGCGTCGAAGGCGAGGAGGACGGACTGCTCGAACAGGCTGCCCGCGTACTGCGCGGTGATGGCGGCGCTGTGGTCTTGCTTGTCGGCCGCCGGGAGCACGAGGGTCTCGTCGGCGCGCTGCGCGAGCGGCGACTCGGCGGCGATGGTGACCGCGACGACGGCGGCGCCGACCTTCCGGGCGGTGTCGGCGGCGCCGATCACCGAGGCGGTGGTCCCGGACCCCGACACGGCGATCAGGACGTCGCCCGATCCGACGGCGGGGGCGGTGACCTCACCGGCCACGTGGACGCGCAGGCCGAGGTGCATCAGGCGCATCGCGGCCATCTGCACGGCCAGTCCGCTGCGTCCGTTGCCGATCACGAACACCGCGCGGGCGGAGGTGATCAGCGCGCCGGCACGATCCCACTGTTCGGCGGCAACGGAATTGAGCAGCCGTGCGTTCTCGTCCAGCACGATGCGACGCCCATCGTCGAACCGCGTTCGAGTGTCTTCGATGGTGACGGTCATGATCCTCCTCGGTAGAGCGGGTCCGGTCGTGGAGACAAGATTGCCGAGCCCGCACCCCGACGGCACCCGGTCGCTCGACGAGTGCGCGCTGGCCAGATGGCCAGTGCCGCCGCACACCGATCGGCCCTACGGTGGGTCCCGTGGTAAGCGTCGAGGACACCGATCGGAAGCAAGCGCAGTCGTGGGTGGACATGCGCTCCGTGATCGCGGGCCCGCTGCCGGACATCGCGGCGCGCTTCTCGCGGTATCTGACCTCACTGTGGTCGCATGACGCGCTGGTGATCTTCACGTGTGAATGCACCGGGCGACCACGGAAGGTCGCCGGGAACCGGGAGATCGTCGACCGCGTCACCATCGACGAACTCGACGCACTGAAGAAGTCGGCCGACCTCGGCACGGTTTTCGACGGGGTCCACATTCTCGGAGGGGCGCGGCGTCCGCTCTGGGTGGTGCGCGATGCCACCGACACCCTGCTGGTCGTCGTGCCCAAGCGGGTGCAACCCGAACCGCCCGACCCGGACCTGATCGTGGCGCTGTTCGGGATCGTCGCCACCTCGATCCGTCAGCAGGTCGCCCAGGCCAGCCCCGACTACCTCGCCGAGTCCCGCGCCGCGTCCAGTGAACGGGCCCGCACCATCGCCGAACTCACCGAAATTCACGACGCCACCCTGTCCTCGATCCTGGGGACACTGCGATCGAACGATCTCGACGATCGCCGCTCCCGCATCACCGCCAGCGAGACGGCGTCGGCGGCGTTGATCGCGCTGCGATCGGCGGGCGATGCCGACCGCGCCCTCTCCGAGGAGGCGGTCACCACCGCGTTCGCCCGGCTCCAGGGAGAACTACGTCCGCTGCTGCGGCATTGCGAGGTCGAGATCGACTACGTCGATCCCCCGGCGGACGGGCGACCGCTTCCGGGCGAGATCGCGCATGCGGCCAGGGCGATGGTCCGCACCATCGTCCTGGCGTTCGGGGCGCAACCCGTGCTGGCCCGGCTGCGGGTCGCGTGGGACTGCGACGGCGACAACGTGCTGCTCGAGGTCCGAGATCAGGGCTCCGGGGCGATCGACGGCAGCGCCCTCACCCGGCAACTGGCCGGGCGGCTGCACACGCTGCGCGGACGCGTCGACATCGAGAGCATCGCCGGGTGGGGCAGCCGGGTGTCGCTCGTGATTCCGCTGGATCCCCCGGCCGCACGCCCGGACGAGCACCTGTTGTCCACCCTCAATCCCCGGGAACTCGAGGTCCTCGCGCATCTGACGGTCGGCAAACGCAACAAGGCCATCGCCTCCGAACTGGGCATCAGCGAGAGCACGGTCAAGTTCCACGTCGCCAGCGTGCTGCAGAAACTCGACGTCACCAACCGCGGCGAGGCCGGTGCGATCGGAATCCGCGCCGGCATTTCACCCGGAGCAACGACGGTCGCCGTCTCACGCCGCTAGCGGGGCGCGTCGGTGTAGGTCGCGGTGAGGGTGTCGATCAGCGCGGCGAGTCCGGTCGGTGGGTCGTGACGCCACCAGGCCAGGTGCACCGGAACCCGCGGGCCATCGCTGATGGGGCGGTAGGTGACGCCGTCGCGAGGATGGTGCGACGCCGTCGCTTCCGCGGTGGTTCCGACACCCCGGCCCGCGGCGATGGTGTCGAGCCACTCCTCCACATCGGTGGATTCGACGAAGCGCTCCGGACCCGTTCCCGCGGTCCACAACTCGCTGGAGGTCGTGCCGGTCCGGGGATCGATCACGATTGTGCGCGTGGCGATCTCCGACATCGTCACCTGCCGTCGACGGCGCCACTCCGGGTCGTCCGACGCGAACGCAACCATGCGGCGTTCGAGGCCGATGACGACGGAATCGAATCGGCGCGAGTCGACGGGCGTGCGCACGATCGCCGCGTCACAGACGCCTTCGGCCAGCCCCGCGGTGTGGGAGTTGTGCCGAACCAGTTGCAGGTCGATGTCGGGATGCGCCTTCGGCCACGTGCGCAGCAACGGTGTGGTGTGACGGCCGACGGCGGCCCACGCGTAACCCACCCGAAGGATGGCCTGCCGGGTACGGATCACCTCGTCGAGCTTGGCGACTTCCGCGAGCACCCGCCGGACCTGCGGCATCACATGCTGCCCGAGCGCTGCGGGTTCGCAGCCACGCGGCGTCCGCCGGACGAGACGCTCACCCAGCCGGTTCTCCAGGCTCGCGATGGTGCGCGAGACAGCGGCCTGGGACACGTCGAGTTCGGCCGCGGCGTCGGTGAACGATCCGAGATCGCAGGCGGTGACGAAGTATCGCAGTTCCCGCAAGGTCCAATCCATAACCAAAGCGTATACCTCCCCCACAGAATGCATTTTACGTATCCGAGCAGCCGACCTACCGTATCTGTCGTGACACAGCCACGATCGAATGTCCAGATGGGTGTCGCGACGATGGTCGGAAGTTCCGTCAGCAACCAGGCCGGGGCCGCGATCGGCGCACTGGCGTTCCCGGTCATCGGGCCGGTCGGGGTGGTCGCGGTGCGCCAACTCGTCACCGCGTTGGTCCTCGGCGCTGCCGTGCGGCCTCGGTTCCGGTCGATGACCGGTGCGCAGTTCCGGCCGGTCCTCGGGCTTGCGGTGGTTTTCAGCGTCATGAACGCCAGTCTGTACATCGCCGTCGAGCGCATCGGTCTCGGACTGGCGGTGACGTTGGAGTTCCTCGGCCCGCTGGCCGTGGCAGTGCTCACCTCGCGACGTGTCGTCGACGTCGCGTGCGCGATCGTGGCGGGCGCCGGCGTCCTGGTGCTCACCGATCCCGGCCCGACCACCGATTACCTCGGGATCGGATCAGCCCTGACCGCCGCGGCGGCGTGGGCCGGGTACATTCTGCTCAATAAGACTCTGGGCCAACGACTTCCCGGCGTTCAGGGAACCGCTGCCGCCAGCGCACTGTCCGCCGTAGCGTGGATACCGTTGACGGCCGTCTGGTTCGTCCACCACCCGCCGACCGGCGAATCGCTGGTCTTCGCGGTGGCGTGCGGAATCCTGGCTTCCGCCATACCTTTCGCCGCGGACCTCATCACACTGCGACGACTGCCCGCGGGCCTGTTCGGAACCCTCACCAGCCTGAACCCGGTGTGGGCCGCGCTGTCCGGCTGGCTGATCCTGCATCAGATGCTGTCTGCCCACCAGTTGACCGGAATCGGTCTCATAGCCGCGAGCAACATCGCCGTCACCGTTGCCGGTTTTGCACGGCAGAGTCGGGAGCGCCGGGTTCAGTCGGCCACCGACGCAACCAGATAGCCCGGCGGCGCGATTCCGTCCAGCGCCAGTGCGACCGCGGCCCGGGCGGCGACGGGCCCCACCAGATTGCCGGTCCCGTTGTACCCGCCGACCGCGAAGACGCCGGGCCGCACCTCGCAGCACAGGGGGCGACCGTCGGGAGTGAAGCCGACGGAGGCCGCCCATCTCCGTGTCACCGACACCGGCCGCCCGGCCATCCGTTCGGCCACCCTCTCGATGTGGGACTGCACCGGTCGGGTCGGCTCCGCGTCGGACGTCCACTCGGCGTCGGCGAACAGGTCGCGGCCACCGCCGACCAGCAATCGGCCGTCGGTGGATTGCTGGGCGTAGTCGTATCCCCACCGCCCGTACACCGGGCACGGCAGCCGCGGCGGCAGCCCGGGCGCGGTGCCGAGCATCTGCAGTCGCGCGGTGCGGACTCGGCCGGCCAGCTCCGGAAGTACCTGCTCGAGCTTTCCGTCCACGGCCACCAGAATCACCGGTGCGCTCACCGTGCCGTGCCCGGTGTGCACGCCCCCGGGCACGAGTGAGGTGACCGGCGAATTCTCGTACAGGCCCGCCGAATTCCGCAGTATCGACGCGAGACCCAATGCTCGGCGCGACGGATTCGTCGCCGCGTCGTCGGGCAGGAATATTCCCTGCCCCAGCTCCCCGTCGTAGGTTTCGACGGCGATGGCATTGTCCCGCAACGCCTGTGCGAGCGCGTGGCAATCCTCCAGTTCGGCCGCCCGCTCAGCTGCTTCGGTGTCGTCGACGGGATCGCCGGGAAGTCCGGCCAGCCGAATCGACCCGGTTCGCGCGATCACGTCCGTACCCAGCATGTCGGCGAGGCGCTCAAGTTCGGCGAGCGTCGCCCGGTACAGGTCCACCGACGCCGCACCCCAGTCGGCGACCGCCGAATGCAGGAAGGCCGCCGGACCACCCAGCAGGAATCCGCCGTTCCGTCCGGCCGCGCCCGAGGCAACGCGACCCGAATCGAGGCCGACGACGGTGAGCCCGCGGGCCGTCAGTTCCTCGACAGCGGCGAGACCGGAACCGCCGAGTCCGACGACGCACGCATCCGCGGTCAGGCCTGATTCCAACCGGGGCAACCCCGCCCACGCCGCCACGACCGGGTCATCGTCCCAGGCGCACCGTGAATTCACGACGGACACGGCAGCTTTCAGTCGGTGAGGTCGAGGGCGGCGCGGACGATGCTGTCGGTGTCGATGCCGTGATACCGGTACACCTCGTCGAGGGACCCGACCTGACCGAACCTGCTGACACCCAGCGCCGCCCCGGCCACCCGGTTGATCCCGGTCAGGAACGCCAAAGTGTGCGGATGCCCGTCCAGCACCGTCACCATCGGCGCCGCCCGGTCAGCCGGAAACACCTGATCCAGAATCCACGACGGACCCTCGGTCAGACCACGCCGCGCCTGCACCGCCTCGAACAACAACCCCGCACTGGTCACACACACCACATCCACCGCAATCCCCTGCTCCGCCAACCGGTCCGCCGCAGTCAGGGTTTCGGTGATCACCGCCCCCATCCCCACCAACGTCACCACCGGCGTGCCGGTGTGCCGGAGCGTGTAGGCGCCGGCGACCACCTGCCGGCGGCGACGCTCCCGCGCCGCCGGATCCGACGGCACCGCGGCGAGAGTCTGATCCACCGGTCGGGTCGACAGCCGCAGATACGACGACGACCCCTCCGGCCGGCCCAACCGGGAAATACTGTCGAGCAAAGTCCATTCGGTGTCGATCGCGAACGCCGGCTCGAAACTCACACACCCGGGCTGCTCCAGCCCGATCGACGGCGTCTTGATCGACTGATGCGCCCCACCCTCCGCGG
>NZ_JBHUSF010000005.1:0-83013 GCF_042673295.1 Rhodococcus sp. NPDC057014 | reverse complement strand
TCATAGAGGCGTGAACCGACCGGCCTTTCCGGTAGCTGGGAGACCGGAAAGGCCAGCGTGTGCGCGGTGCGAGCGGGGGTCCGGCAACGAGGGGTGGCCGGATCCCCGAAAACTTTTCCGACAGGTGTAACGCTGGAGATTAGCTGGCGATATCCCTGTCAGCCCCGTGTTGCTGCCTGACCCCCGACCTGGCAGCAGCGCGGGGCTCTTGCATTTCCGGCGGCCGGTAGGCTGACGTGGGGGTCTCGACCGGGCCTCGCTCGGATCGGATCGCGCTTGAAATGCAACGAGCACCGACGGCAAGCTGAGGCCCGCACGAAGGACAACTCGGTGAGAGGGCCACGGTGAACGACGAAGACGGCGACAAGGGGAGCACTGCACCCGAACGGTCGACGCCGGACCCTGACGCGACGCCCGACAGCGTCGAACCCGAGAACGCGGCCACCGAGCCCGCTCCGGAAGCGGACGAGGTGACGCCTCCCGACGACGCTCCGACGTCGCAGCCGAGTGCCGACGAGGCCCCGACAACGCAGCCGAGTGCCGACGAGGCCCCGACAACGCAGTTGGACCTCGGTGACCTGGGAGAAAGGTCCGAGGAGCAGGCCCCGTTGTGGGTGGAGCCGCCGGCGAACGAGGACGTCACGCAGGTGATTCCCGCGATTCCGCCGGGTCCCGTTCCCGGTCCGACGCAGGCGTACACGACGCCGGCCGAGGACCCGACGGTGGTGGCCCCGCCGGCCGCGCTGCCGGTCCCGCCGCAACCGGAACCGCAGCCCGCGGAGGAGCCGGCCGAGAAGGCTCCGGCCCGTGCCTCGTGGGTGAAGGTGGCCGCGATCACCGGTGGTGTGATCGCCGTGATCGGCGTCGCGTACGCCGCGGACCTCGCGGTGTCCTCCGGAAAGGTCCCGCGCGGGGTGACGGTGGCGGGCGTCGACGTGGGTGGTTCGACCCGCGAGGAGGCGGAGGCCACGTTGCAGGCGCAGGTCGGCCCCCGCGTCGGTCAGCCGCTGACGGTGCAGGCCGGTGACGTGTCGACGGAACTCGTGCCGTCCGCCGCCGGGCTCGGGGTCGATTGGGAAGCCACCCTCGACCGGGCCCATTCGCAGCCGCTCAACCCGTTCACCAGGGTGGCGTCGTTCTTCACCGCCGACGAGATCGGGGTGGTGTCGACCCGTGACGAGACCGCGCTGGCGTCCGCCGTCGACGGCCTGCGCAGTGAGACCGACCGCGCGTCCCGCGAGGGGACCGTCGTGTTCGAGGGCGCGACCCCCGTCCCGGTGGATCCGTCGACCGGGCAGAACTTGAACGGTGAGGGTGCCGAGGCGGCGCTGATCGAGAAGTGGGCGTTCGGCCGGACGGTGGATCTGCCGGTCGACGTCGTGCCCGTGACGGTGACGCAGGAGGGTGTCCAGCGGGCGCTCGACGACGTGGCGGTGCCGGCGGCGTCCGCCGATCTGGTGGTCACCGGTCGCGACGGCAAGGTCGCGACCGTGCCGCGTCAGCAGATCGGTGCCGTCGTCGGCTTCGAACCGGACGGCAGCGGCGGGTTGAAACCGACGTACAACTTCGAGGCCGCGACCGGCATCCTCGCCCCGCAGCTCGTGTCGACGGAGATCGTTCCGAAGGATGCGAAGATCACGCTCGACGGGGGATCGCCCGCCGTCGTGCCCGCGGTCGTGGGCGATCTGGTGCAGTGGCCCAAGACGTTGGAGACCATGCCCGAGGTGTTGCGCGGCAACGGTTCTCACACCACCCCCGCGGTGTACGGGCCGGTCCCGCCTGCCCTGACGACGGAGGCCGCGCAGGCGCTGGGTGTGAAGGAAGTGGTCGGCGAGTTCACGACCGGCGGTTTCTCGGCGGCGTCCGGGACGAACATCCGGCTCGCTGCCAGCGAGATCAACGGGGCGCTCATCAAGCCGGGCGACACGTTCTCGCTGAACGGGTACACCGGTCCGCGCGGAACGGCGCAGGGCTACGTGGAGTCGGGCATCATCAACAACGGCCGACCGGACACCGCCGTCGGCGGCGGTGTGAGCCAGGTGGCGACGACGCTCTACAACGCCGCGTATTTCGCCGGCATGGAGGACGTCGCGCACACCGAGCACTCGTACTACATCTCGCGGTACCCCGAGGCACGGGAGGCCACCGTCTTCGAGGGCGCCATCGACCTGCAGTTCCGGAACACCGGAAAGACGGGTGTGATGATCCAGGCCATCGGCGGCGCCTCGGATTTGACCATCCGGTTCTGGGGCACCAAGTCGGTCGACGTCGAGTCGATCACCGGCAACCGCACCAAGCCGACGCAACCCGACACGGTCACCCTGCCCGCCGGTGACCACTGCATCGCCTCCAGCGGCGCACCGGGATTCACCGCCAGCGACACCCGGGTGATCTCCGATCACGCCACCGGCCAGGAGATCTCCCGGGACACCAGGACCGTCCGCTACGACCCCGTCCCGATCGTGAAGTGCGAGGAACCCGGCGCGCCCAAGCCCGACGAGCGCACCCCCGCCGCCTCGCCCGCCCCGTCCGCTCCGGCCGAGAACCCGAGCACCACCCCGAAGCCGAAGCCGAACGAAGGCGAGTAGCCGCACTCGTTCTCTGTTCGCGCACCCCCTCGTGGGCCCGAAAATTTCTGCGTGAACAGAGAAGTGGTGCGTCTACAGCGCTCGCACCGTGAGCGGATGCGCGGACGGCAGCGGCGCCTGGACGGCCCAGCCTCGCGGCGACTCGGCACGGGCGATTGCGCGGCGGACCCGGTCCACCACCTGCGCGGGTGACTCGAGATCGTCCCAGGTCCACCGCACCACCTGGAACCCGAGGTCGCGCAGTGCGTCCTCGCGCTGCTTCTCGGCGAACACTGCGTCGCCGGGCGATTGACCGGGTTTCAGCAGCCGTCCGTACTTGATGCGTCCGTCGAACTCCCCGAGCACGACGCCGTCGAAGTGGAAGTCGACGCGCCCGACACGGCGCCCGCCGGGGTCGAACACCTCACCTTGCTGGGAGGGAACAGGGAGCCCGGCCCGCGCCAACATCACCCGGCTTCGCGATTCCCCGACGCTTTCGCTGTGCCCGCTCACGAACCGGACGACCCTGCGTGCCGCGTCGATTCCGTGCCGCCCCGTGGCGAGGGCGAGTTCGGCATCCAGTTCGTCGCGGCTGATGCCGAACCTGCGGACCGCCGCGTCGCCGGCCACGACTGCCTGCTCGAACGGCAGCGTCCTCGCCAGGTCGACGACGGTCCGCGCCGGGAGGGTCAGCGAGTGCCCGTCCACCACCGCCACGTGCTCTCCGATCGGGGCGCAGTGCACGGTGATTCGCCGCTTCACCCGGCCGCCTCCCCGCCGGTTTCGGGTGACGTGCACGCGGTCGAGGGCCGTTCGCCACAGCGGCAGTCCGTACACGACCGCCGCGGACTGGTGGCTGAGCACCGCGTCGTCGGAGAGGGCGTGAAGTGTCGAGTCGATCAGGAAGCGATGGCGTTCCTCGTCGCCGAGTGCCGAGTACACCGCTGCGGAGAGGTACGCGCCGCGGCCGATGCGGTGCCACTCGCCGCGCGTACACAGGCGCCGGATCTCGTCGTCGCTGTAGCCGCGACCCAATGCGTCCTGGCGTCGCAGCATCGCTTCCGGGTCGTGTTCCATGGGAACGATTCTCGTCCGGACGGCGCCGGGAATCCGGTCCGGCGGACCTGCCTGTGGATGAACCGAAGGTTGTGGACAACTCCCGCACTCCTTCTCGGCCCGCGCACTACCTGTCGGGCCCGAGAAGGGGTTCGTGGACCGAGAAGTGGTGCGGCGAACCGGTCAGGGCACGAAAAGGCCCGGTGGCCGGGGACGAATCCCCAGCCACCGGGCCGTGTGAGGCCGATCAGAACGCTGCTTCGTCGAGCTCCATGATGTCGTTGTCGAGGTTGGCGACGATGCCGCGGGTGGCGGTCAGCTCGGGCAGCACGTTCTTCGCGAAGAAGGACGCGATGGCGACCTTGCCTTCGTAGAACGCCTTGTCCTTGTCGGAGGCGCCTTCGTCGAGGGCCTTGATCGCGATCTCGGACTGGCGCAGAAGCTGCCAGCCGATGAGGAGGTCGCCGACGGACATCAGGAACCGGACGGAGCCGAGGCCGACCTTGTACAGCTCGGACGGCTGCTCCTGCGCGCCCATGAGGTACCCGGTGAGGGTGGCGGCCATGGTCTGGACGTCCTCGAGGGCGGTGGCGAGCAGGGCGCGCTCGGCCTTGAGGCGGCCGTTGCCTGCCTCGGTGTCGATGAACTTCCTGACCTCGCCTGCGACGTGGGCGAGTGCCACGCCGCGATCGCGGGCGATCTTGCGGAAGAAGAAGTCCTGCGCCTGGATGGCGGTGGTGCCCTCGTACAGCGAGTCGATCTTGGCGTCACGGATGTACTGCTCGATCGGGTAGTCCTGCAGGAAGCCGGATCCGCCGAACGTCTGCAGGCTGTCCGTCAGGTACTGGTAGGCCCGCTCGGAGCCGACGCCCTTGACGATCGGGAGCAGCAGGTCGTTGACACGGAACGCGAGGTCCTTGTCGGCGCCGGACACCAGCTTGGCGGTGGCCTCGTCCTGGTGCGCCGCGGTGTACAGGTACACGGCGCGCAGGCCTTCGGCGTACGCCTTCTGCATGGCGAGGGCGCGACGGACGTCGGGGTGGTGCGTAATGGTGACGCGCGGGGCGGCCTTGTCCGTCATCTGCGTGAGGTCTGCGCCCTGGACGCGTTCCTTCGCGTACTCGAGGGCGTTGAGGTAGCCGGTAGAGAGGGTGGCGATCGCCTTGGTGCCGACCATCATCCGGGCGTGCTCGATGACGTCGAACATCTGCGCGATGCCATTGTGGACCTCGCCGACGAGCCAGCCCTGGGCGGGAATGCCGTGGCCGCCGAAGGTCACCTCACACGTGGCAGAGACCTTCAGGCCCATCTTGTGCTCGACGTTGGTGACGAAGACGCCGTTGCGCTCGCCCAATTCGTTGGTCTCGAAGTTGAAGTGCGTCTTCGGGACGAAGAACAGCGACAGTCCCTTGGTGCCGGGGCCTGCGCCCTCGGGGCGGGCCAGGACGAGGTGGAAGATGTTCTCGAACAGATCGTCGGAGTCGGCGGACGTGATGAACCGCTTGACGCCCTCGATGTGCCAGGAGCCGTCGTCCTGCTTGATGGCCTTGGTGCGGCCTGCGCCGACGTCGGAACCGGCATCGGGTTCGGTGAGGACCATGGTGGCGCCCCAGCCGCGCTCGACGCAGGTGGCGGCCCACTTCTTCTGCTCTTCGGTGCCGTTGTGGAACAGCACGTCCGCGAACGCGGGTCCGGCCTGGTACATGTGCGCGGCCGGCTGGGCGCCGAGGATGAGCTCACCGATAGCCCACACGACGGATCGCGGCACGGGGACGCCGCCGATCTCCTCGGAGAGTCCCATGCGGTACCACTCGGCGTCCCACAGTGCGCGGAACGACTTCTTGAAGGATTCCGGCAGGGTGACGGTGTGGTTCTCGGGGTCGAAGACCGGAGGGTTGCGGTCGGCGTCGGCGAAGGACTCGCCCAGCGGTCCCTCGGCGAGGCGGGCAACTTCACTGAGCATGTTGCGGACGGTGTCGGCGTCGAGATCGCCCCACACGCCGTCACTCAGCGGCTGCTCGAGACCGAGTACCTCGAAGAGGTTGAACTCCAGGTCGCGGACGTTGCTCTTGTAATGGCCCATGTCTTCTGTCTCTCCCAGTGAGATGGTGCGGTCTATCCGTGAGTACCGCCCAAGTTATTACTCGTCGGTAACATCAGCGATATTACGCGCCATTTACCGGACTGCCAAGACTCGGGCGGTGTGCGACGAGGAGTGCGTCGATCGCCGTTCCCGCGTCCGTGTCGCGGAATCGCCGTTCGGCGACGTCCACGTTCAGGCGACCGCCGAGCATGGTCACCAAATCATCTGGTGTGTACAGGATTTCGATGTCCTGAGGACCCCCGACTCCCTGCGACAAGTTAACGGCGTCATGCCCCAAAATCATGAGGATTCCGTCAGGTTTCAGCGCGGATATGGCGCGGTTCACAACCTGCAGACGCTCCTCCGGGGCGAGATGGAGGTAAATCATGAGCACGAGGTCGTACTCGCCTCCGAGGTCCGACTCGGTGACGTCGGCGACGCGGTAGTCGAGCCGTTCCCGGACCGAGCGGGGCGCTTCGGCGGCCACCCGGCGGGCCTTGTCGAGGGCGACGGCCGAGTAGTCGAGCCCCGTCACCTCCCAGCCGCGGGTGGCGAGCCAGTGCGCGTTGCGGCCCTCCCCGCACGCGAGATCGAGCGCGCGACCGCGCGGGAGTGCGGTGACCTGCTCGACCACGACGGCGTTGGGTGGCGCGCCCCACACCAGTTCGCTCTGTGAATACCGTTCGTCCCAGGCAGCTGCATCCATGCCCCGACGCTAGTACGACCGCTACGGAGTGAGCGTGGTGCGCATCAGGAGAACGTTGTAGTTGTTGTGCACCGTCGTGAGGAAGTAGAGGTCGCGGCCCGACGACCACGGGTGGATGTAGGCGCCGTACGCGGTGGGGAGTTCCCGGGTGTCGACGAGCACCTCGGGTGGTCCCCACGGTCCGGTGACCGACGGGGAGCGCCGCATGACCACCGAGTTGTACTGGTCGGTGGTCAGCATGAGGTACTGGCCGAGGTACTCGTTGTACGCGACGGACAATTCGCCGACGCCGCCCGGCATGATCGGCTTGGCGACGTCGGGGTTGCCCTTGATCCACTTGGCGCCGTCGAAGTACTCGTACGCGCCGAGGTCCATGATCTGGGGTTCCGGGACGCGGGCGATGTGGACGAGTCCGCCGCGCCCGGCGGGTGTGCCGTACTGGTAGACGAAGCCGTCGGCTTTGACGAACGCGCTCATCTGGAAGTTGGCGTTGCCCCCGACGTTCGGGCGCTGCGTCTCGGGGGCGACGGTCCAGTTCTCGCCGTTGTCCTGCGAGTAGACGAGGCCGGAGTAGTTGGTGTCCCACGTGCCCGCCGGACCCCAGTTCTTCACGGACATCATGCTCAGCACCTGGGTGTTGCCGACGGCGACGCCTGCGGTGGGGATGCGGCTGATCTCGACGAACGGGATCTTCGGGCTGGGGACGAGCTCCTTGGACTGGCCGAAGATGTCGCGGGGTGAGCTGTCGAAGTTCATCCCGTCGGACAGGATGCCGTCCGAGCTGCGGAAGAGTGTGCTGCTGCGCCAGGCCCACAGGCTGCCCGACAGCAGGTTGGGCAGTCCGAGCCCGGCGGAGTCGCCGAACGCCGTGAGGACCTGGCCCTGGCCGTTGTCCCACATGATGCCGAGGTCGGTGCCGAGGACGTTGGCGTCCTGGGTGCGGTTGGGACTGAGCATGCCGGTCTGTTGAGCGACCGCCTGGGTGCGTCCGGTGAGGTGCGGAATCCCGTTGGTGCCGTTGAGTCCGGGGATCGGATTGATGGCGTTGGGGTTCGCGGCGGCCGGGCCCGCGAATGCGATCAACGTCACGGCCGCGCCGACGAGCGAGGCTGCTGCAAGAGCTCTGGTTCGCTTCACGAAGGTCACTCCATCTCTAGCAGCAGGCGGCACTGCGTGGCCTGAAGAGACCACTCCCCCTACCGGTGATCAACTGCTGGAAATCGCGAGAAGTCTAACAAGTCTGTTCTTCCGAAAGTGTCGATTCGACCGCCCTGTTCGTTTCATCCGTGCCCCTGCAGATCCGATATTACCCGCGAGTAACAGGAACCGGTGCTACCCGCGGGGCGGCCGCCGACGTAACGTGTGCTGGCGACAAGTCCACACTGCGCGTAACCACGCGGGACCTGATGAGGAGATCGATCGATGGGAAAGCAGATTGCCACCGTGGCTGGAGGTCGGCAGTCCGCCCTTCTCGGGCTCGGCGTGTACCGGCCCGAACGGGTCGTCACCAACGACGAGATCTGTGAACTGATCGACTCGAACGACGAGTGGATCCAGTCGCGCTCGGGCATCCGCAACCGGCGGTTCGCGGCGGAGGACGAGAACGTCGTCACGATGTCCATCGAGGCGGGGCGCAAGGCGATCGAGGCGAGCGGGATCGACCCCGAGCAGATCGGGTGCGTCATCGTCGCCACGTCGACGTACCTGCTGCTGACACCGCCTGCTGCCGCGCTGGTGGCCGAC
Organism: Rhodococcus sp. NPDC057014; assembly: GCF_042673295.1. Lineage (NCBI taxonomy): Bacteria > Bacillati > Actinomycetota > Actinomycetes > Mycobacteriales > Nocardiaceae > Rhodococcus > Rhodococcus sp. NPDC057014. Next base: position 74,858 of record NZ_JBHUSF010000005.1, on the reverse strand, counting down.
GCCCTGGGAACCAACGGGCCGGGAGCGTTCGACCTGGGCGGTGGATGTGCGGGCTTCTGCACGGCGCTGACGGTGGCGTCCGACCTGGTTCGCGGCGGATCCGTCGACTACGCCCTCGTGGTGGGTGTCGAGAAGATGAGCATCACCACCGACCCGACCGACCGCTCGACGCGCTTCATCTTCGGTGACGGCGCCGGGGCCGTGGTCGTCGGCAAGAGCGACGTCGCGGGCATCGGACCGGTGGAGTGGGGTTCGGACGGCTCCCAGGCCGACGCCATCGTGCAGGACCTGGACTGGTACGAATACATCACGACGCCGGGTGCGACGCGTCCGTACATCAAGATGGCCGGTACCGCCGTGTTCCGCTGGGCCGCCTTCGAGATGGGCAAGGTCGCGCTGCGGGCGGTCGAGAAGGCGGGCATGTCGGTCGACGACCTCGACGCGTTCGTCCCGCACCAGGCCAACTCGCGGATCACCGAGGTGATCGCGCGCAGCATGAAGCTTCCCGAGGGTGTGCCCGTGTCCGACGACATCGCCGAGAGCGGCAACACGTCGGCGGCATCGGTGCCGCTCGCCATGGAGGAACTGCTGCAGTCCGGAGCCACCAAGCCCGGCGACACCGCCCTGCTGCTCGCCTTCGGCGCCGGGCTGTCCTACGCGGCCCAGGTCGTGACGATGCCGGTACTCGCGAAGAACTGACCCGGTCCCGTCGGGGGCAGGAAAGCAGGGATCGATGGGTGTCACCCGGCAGTCGGTCGCCGTCGCGGTGCTGATGTCCTCCGCCGTGGCCCTCGCGGGCTGCGGCGGAGGGAGCACCGGTGGGGCCGGCACCTCCACGGTGTCCGGCTCTGCGGTGGAACTGAACTCGGGCGGTGACTGCGCGGGCCGCGACGTGATCGTCAACCGCGACGGTGCCGGGGTCGTCCTCGAGGGCGAGTGCGGCACCGTCACCATCGAGGCCAACGGCGTCTCGGCGACCGTCGCCACGTCGAACGCGGTCGTCGTGCGCGGTCAGGACACCAACGTCGTCGGCGGGCAGACCGGAACGCTCACCATCTCGGGGCGCAGCAACAGTTCCACCATCGACGTCGTCGAATCGATCGACCTGCAAGGCAACGCCGTGACCGTGGTCGGCAAGCAGGCGGAGCGGATCTCGGTCAGCGGAAGCGGGAACTCCCTGAACGTGGACGACTCCGGTGCGATGACGGTGAGCGGCAACGACAACTTCGTGCGCGCGGTATCCCTCGACTCCCTCGAGCTGACCGGGTCCAACAACTCCGTCGACTGGGATTCCGGTGCGACGGCCCCGGCGGTCGACACCGGCTCCGAGAACCGGCTCACCCCGCCCGGAGCGTGATCACCGCGCGCCGCAGCCGGTGAGCACCGCGGCCATCGCATCGCGTTCGGGTGCCGTCACCCAGAGTCGGTACGCCACTTTCACTTCCACCTGCCGTGCCACGTAGGTGCAGCGGTACGCCGCCATCGGGGGCAGCCACGTCGACGCGTCGGCATCGCTCTTGCGCTGATTGGTGGGCCCGTCCACCGCCTGCAGGTTGCGGGGATCGTTCGCGAGGTCGGCCCGCGTCTGCGCGTCGAGGAGCTGAGCGCCCTTCTGCCACGCGTCCGACAGCGCCACCACGTGGTCGATCTGCACGGCATCCGACGTCTTCGTGCCGCGGGTGAACGCAATGATGTTGCCCGTGTAGAGATCCCGCAACGTGCCCGTCTGCACCACGCAGTCGCGGGTGCGGTCGCGCGAGGTGATGTCGACGAGGTCGCGGCGCAGGATGTCGTTGCGGGTGTCGCAGCCGTTGCGTCCGAGCGCGACGGACACGTTGTCGGTCCAGCTGGGGCCGAACAGCTCCCGGTCGTAGCCCGTCTTCGGTGCCCTGCCCTTCACCTCGAGGGTGGACAGCTGGGTGAACGCCGTCTGGATCTGTTGTGCGTCAGTGGCTTCCGACGGTGCGGCCGGTCCGGTTCCGGAGGCGAGGGTGCCGTCGGGGTCCGGTGAGAGCATCGTGACGAGCACGACGACGAGCAGGCCGGCGAGGATCCAGGGCCACTTGGTTCTGATGGTCGTGATGATGGAGCCGGTGTTCGGTACCGCAGAGCGGGGCATGAATCTCTCCTGAAATCAACGCTGTTCGTCATTTCTATCAGGAGTGGCCCGGTGAGCCGGTGAACGACCCGGGTTTACGTCGCGGCGCCCAGCAACAGCGGAACCAGCAACTCGTCGTCGGTGAGCGCGCCGTGCTGCCCGGGGAGGGCGGACAGCCGCGACTCCGCCTTGCGCCGGACCACCGCGACGCCGCCCTGCGCGACGGCGACGACGTCACCGATGCGGCCCTGTACCTCGGATCGCACGGCGGGACCGAACAGTCCCGCGGTGACGGCCTCGTCTCTGGTGCCGATCCACATGCGGTGTCCCAGTTCGCTCCTCCATCGGGCGGCGACGTCGTGCGCGGCTCCGGCTCGTGCGTGGACGTGCCTGCACCGTGGCTCGCCTGCGAGCGCCACCACGCCCTCGGAGAGCGCGGGTGTGTCGTCGAAGTCGATCTTGTCGGCGTCGTCGACGGTGACCATGCCGTGGTCGGCGGTGACGTGGAGGGCGGCGCCCGGTTGCGCGATCGCGAGTTCCGCGGCGAGTCTCTCGACGAGCCGGTCGACGAGGTCGAGTTGGTGCAGCCACGGTTCGGATCCCGGACCGTAGATGTGCCCGAGGGTGTCGATTTCGCTGAGATAGCAGTAGGTGAGCGTCCGCTCGCCGGATCGGGCCGCGGTGACGACGTGCGCGATCAGGTCACCGTACGCGTGTATTCCCGCGAATTTCCCGCCGCGGAGGACGGCTCGGGTGAGCCCGGACCCGTCGAACTTCGCGGGAACCACGGTGGTGCACGCGATACCGGCTGCCGCGGCACGCTCGAAGACGGTCGGTGCGGGCTGCAGGACCTCGGGAACCAGCCGGGTGAGTTCGTCGCCCTTGTGGCCTGCGCGCCACGACAGCCAGTTGATCGTGCCGCGCACCTCACGAACGTATGACTGGTAGCCCGTGATGCCGTGACCGCCGGACGGCAGTCCCGTGCCGAACGACGCGATGCTGGTGGCGGTCGTGGTGGGGAATCCCGCCCGGATCGGCCGTCCGGTCAGGCTGTCGAGAAACGGTGCGCGCTCGCGGTGGCGACGCAGCAGGCTCCAGCCGAGGCCGTCGAGCAGGATCACCACGGCGTGTCTGCTGTCGGGCAGGTGCAGCCGGTTGGGCTCGCCGGCGACACCGAGCGAAGCGAGCACGGACGGCATGAGGTTGGACAGCGTGGGCTGCGAGTACACGTCGAGCGGGGGTGCCGTAACGGTCATGACTCCCACTATGGTGGATCGGCCGGGGCTGCACTACGGAGTCGGCTCAGTACAGGTCCACCGGCTGGCCGTCGGAGGGGAACGGCAGCGAGGTGTAGTCGAGCGGGGCGACGTAGCCGGGGCTCACCCGCCAGTCGAATCGCTGCAGCAGGTGGTGCATGACCGTCTTGATCTCGGCGCCCGCGAAGTGCATGCCCAGGCATTTGTGCACGCCGCCGCCGAACGGCTCCCATGCGAACCGGTGGACCTTGTCCTCGCGGCGTTCGGGTGCGAACCGCTCGGGGTCGAACCGCTCCGGGTCGGGCCAGTACTCGGGCATGTGGTGGGTGAAGTGCACGACCACCGACATGTATGTGCCCTTCGGGATGTAGTGGCCGAGCACCTCGGTGTCCCGGACCGCTCGCCGCGCGACCACCGGGACCGGCGGAACGAGACGCTGGCATTCCTTCATGACGAGGTCGAGGTCGGTGAGCTCGTCGAGTTCGGCGTAGCCCGGGGTGGACGTGCCGAGCGCCGCGGACTGGAGCCGGCAGCGCTCCTGCCACTGCGGGTGCTGGCCGAGGTACTGCATCATCGTCGACAGCGTGATGGTGGACGTGTCGTGCGCCGCCATCAGCAGGAAGATCATGTGGTTGACGACGTCGTCGTCGCTGAACCGTTGTCCGTCTTCGGATTCGATGTGGCACAGGGCGGAGAACAGGTCTTCGCCCGCACCTGCGCGCCGGGCCGGCAGGTACCGGCGGAAGAAGTCCTCGAGTCGGCGGCGTCCGTCGATGCCACGCTTCCACCGGGTCCCGGGCAGCGGGTACCGCACCACCGACGTGGCTGCCTGCACGCAGTCGATGAAGGCCCTGTTCACCTCGGCCATCTCCCGTGGCGTCGACCCCTCGGCGCCGCCCATGAAGATGCTCGTGGCGAGATCGAGCGTCAGTTCCTTCAGTGCCGGGTACACGGCGAAGCCCGGGGTGGGGCGCCAGGCGTCGAGCCCCTTCTCGACGGCCGGGTGCAGTGCCTCGGTGTAGCGCGACAGCCGGTCCCGGGTGAAGGCCTGCTGCATGATTCGCCGGTGGACGAGGTGTTCGTCGCCGTCGAGGAGCATGAGCCCCCGGTGAAAGAACGGCCCGATCAGCACGCTCCACCCGTCGCTGTTGACGAAGGCGCGGTCCTTGTTCTGCAGCACGGCCTGGCAGCCGTCGGGTCCGAGCACGGTGACCCACCTCTTGCCTGCCATGCTCAGCCAGGACACGGGGCCGTAGCGGTCCCAGCGGCTCTGGAGCAGTCCCATCGGGTCGCGGAAGTACTCCAGCGAGTGTCCGATGACGGGCAATCCGGCATCCCCAGAGATGGGGCTGAGCGCGCTTTCCTGCGGCGGAGCAGCGAGAACCTTGGGCACGGGCACTCCCTCGTCGGGTATGTGACAGGACACCATGTCAGATGTCTGTAGTGTGCGTCACACCGGGTGGTCTGTCAACATCGAGTGATGAGTCAGCCGGCGCGGCAGTACCGCGGGAGAAGTTCGGAGGAGCGCGCCGCCGAACGCCGTGCGCGACTTCTCGAAGCGGGGCTACAGGTCTTCGGGACCGTCGGCGGCGACAGGGCGACCATGACCGCGATCTGCGCCGAGGCGAAACTGACGGAACGCTATTTCTACGAGAGTTTCCGCGGCCGGGACGACCTGCTGGTGCAGGTGATCGAGGGGATCGCCGCGGAGATCGGCGAGGCTGCGCGGGTCACGCTCCGGACCGTGACGGGCGACCCGGAGGTGAGGGTGCGGGCGGCGATCGCGGCGTTCGTCGGGATCCTGACGGCCGACCCGCGGAAGGGGCGGGTGTCGATCATCGAATCGGCGGGCGCCGAACCGCTGCGGACCCGAAGACGTGAACTGCTGCGGGCGTTCGCGCTGCTGGTGGCGGAGGAAGCGAGAGAACTGTACGGCGACCGGGCGTGGTCGTCGCCGCAGGACGAGATCACCGCACTGCTGTTCGTGGGTGGGCTCGCCGAACTCATGACGGCGTGGCTGAACGGTGAGATCGAGGTGTCTCCCGAGCAGATCGTCGACGCCGCCACCTACCAGTTCACGTCCACCGCACACCGCTGAGCGGGTCCCGGCCGGAAACGTGACGACCGTCACGTGCGAAGCTGTGGGCATGGTGGATATCGCACGCCCACAGTTGGAGGGCACGGTCGCGGTAGGAGAAGGGCGTCGGCTCGGCTTCGCGGAGTTCGGTTCGGCGCAGGGCAGGGCGGTGTTCTGGCTGCACGGCACACCCGGGGCGCGGCGTCAGGTGCCGATGGAGGCCCGGGCGTTCGCCGAACGCGAGCACGTGCGGCTGATCGGGATCGACCGGCCGGGGGTCGGGTCGTCGACCCCGCACCGCTACGGCGCGGTGATCGACTTCGCCGAGGACCTGCGCACGGTCGCCGACACGCTCGGCATCGACCAGATGGCCGTGATCGGCCTGTCCGGCGGCGGCCCCTACACGCTCGCCGCGGCGTACGCGATGCCCGACCGCGTGGTCGCGACCGGCATCCTCGGGGGTGTCGCGCCGACGAAGGGCCCCGACGCGATCCGCAGCGGGTTGATGGATCTCGCGGTGCTGGCCGCCCCGGTGCTGTCGGCGGGCGGCGTCCCGGTCGGGCTGGCGGCGAGTTCGGTCATCAGGCTGGCGAGGCCGTTCGCGTCGCCGATCATCGACCTGTACGGGCGGATGTCGCCGGAGGGCGATCGCCGTCTCCTCGCGAGGCCGGAGTTCAAGGCGATGTTCCTCGACGATCTGTTGAACGGCGGCCGCAAGCAACTCAGTGCCCCGTTCGCCGACCTCGTCCTGTTCGCGCGGGACTGGGGATTCCGGGTGAACGCGGTGAAGACCCCGGTCCGGTGGTGGCACGGCGACTGCGACCACATCGTCCCGCTCCGGCACGGGCAGCACATGGTGTCGCTGCTGCCCGACGCCGAGTTCCACACGATGCACGGGGAAAGCCATCTCGGCGGCCTGGGCATGTCGGAGGAAATTCTCCGCTCGCTCCTCGACATCTGGGACGCCAAGGAGGCGCAGGCGCCGTTCGGCCCGGTGTGACGGTGGCGCGGCCTGCGCGCCACCGTCTCGAGGTCAGGACTGCAGGGTGGTGATCTGGAACGTGGCGCCGAGGGGGTCGGCGACGGAGGCGAGCCGCCCGAACGGGGTGTCCTCCGGTTCGCGCCGGACCGCGCCGCCGAGTTCGGTCACCTTCGCGACCGCCGCGTCGGTGTCGCCGACGCCGATATAGAACTGCCAGAACGAGGGGACGCCGTCGGGCAGGAACGAGTCGGCGTCCATGATGCCGGCCACGGTGCGGTCGCCGACGTTGGCCTGGGAGTACCGGAATTCGTCTGTGTCGCCGAGGGTCTGATACGTCCAGCCGAAGACGTCCGCGTAGAAGGGGAGCGCGGCCGCGTAGTTGCGCGACAGTGTTTCGTGCCAGACGGGTGCGCCGGGTTCGTCGACGAGGCCGAAGCCGGTGTGCTGATCGGCCTGCCACACGCCGATGACGGCGCCGGCGGGATCGCCGAGGATGGCGATCGTGCCCTGGTCGCCGACGGCCATGGCGGGCATCATCACCTGACCGCCCGCGTCGGCGGCCTTCGCCGCGGTGGCCGCGGCGTCCTCGGACGCGAGGTACGTGGTCCACACGTTGCCGTACGGGTTGCCCTGCTGTTGCGGGCCTAGGCCCGCAATGGGTTTGCCGTTCATGCTGAAGATCGAGTAGCCGCCGTACTGCGGATCCTCGTTGGTGTCGGACCTCCACCCGAACAGTCCGGTGTAGAACGGAATGACTTGTTGCGGGTCGGAACTGGTGAGATCGATCCAGCAGGGAGCGCCGGTGAGGGACGGACGGTCGGGCATCGCGGTCTCCTAGGACGTCAGGGGGTCGGGGCAGCGCGCGGTGTGGTGCCGGTCACAAACCTACGCGTCCAGGCGACACGGCGCCGGGTAGTGACGTGCTGTGGAAGACTCGGCCGCATGTCTGCGAGCGAGAACCAGGACAGCCCGGGCCGGGCCCGCCAGAATCTGATCTACCGCGACGGCATCCTCGGCCGCACGCCCTCCGTTCCCACCGACTTCGACACCCTCGAGCGGCGCGCGCGGCGGAAGATGAGCGCGAAGGGGTGGGCGTACGTTCACGGCGGCGCCGGTCTGGGCCGCACGATGCAGGCCAACCGCGCCGCGTTCGACAAGTGGCAGATCGTTCCCCGGGTGCTGCGCGACGTCTCGAAGCGCGACATCGGGATCGAGCTGTTCGGGCGCCGCATTCCGGCGCCGGTGCTGCTCGCACCGGTCGGTGCCGCCGAACTGGCCAGGCCGGAGGCCGACGTGGCCATCGCCGCTGCCGCCGCCGAACTGGGTGTGCCGTACATCTTCTCCAACCAGGGCTGCGCCCCGATGGAGGAGAGCGCGGCGGCGATGGGCGACGCGCCCCGATGGTTCCAGCTGTACTGGAGTACCGACGACGACCTCGTCGACAGCCTGTTGCAGCGGGCGGCGAACATCCGGGCCGACGCCGTCGTCGTCACCCTCGACACGACGATGCTCGGCTGGCGGCCGGAAGATCTCAACCTCGGTTCGCTGCCGTTCGCGCAGGGGCAGGGGATCGCGCAGTACACGTCCGATCCGGTATTCCGCCGGATCGTGCACGACCGGATCAAGGCGGCGGCGACGAAGCCGGACGTCGAGGTGACGCTCGGCGCCATCCGGTCGCTGGTGTCGATGACGCGGCGCTTCCCGGGCCGTTTTCTCGACAATCTGCGGTCGCCGGAGCCGCGGGCCGCGGTGGAGACGTTCCTCGACATCTACTCCCGGCCGTCGCTGAGCTGGGCCGACATCGAGACCCTCCGCAGCAGGACGTCGCTGCCGATCCTGCTCAAGGGCGTGCTCCACCCGGACGACGCCCGGCGTGCACTCGATGCCGGGGTGGACGGGATCGTCGTGTCGAATCACGGTGGGCGGCAGGTCGACGGCAGCGTGTCGTCGCTGGACGCTCTCGTGGACATCGCGCCCGTCGTCGACGGCAGGCTGACGCTGCTCCTCGACAGCGGAATCCGCACCGGAGCGGACGTCTTCAAGGCGCTGGCGCTCGGTGCCGACGCCGTGACACTCGGCAGGCCCCACCTGTACGGCCTGGCCCTGGCGGGTCAGGCCGGTGCGCGGGACGCCACCGCCAACGTGATCGCCGAGTTCGACCTCACGATGGGTCTCAGTGGTCTGACGTCGGTGGCCGAGATCGACCGGGACGCCCTGCGCAGGGCATAGGCCTCAGAGCTCGGCGATGGTGATGATGCCGTCCTGGAGGGCCCGGACCAGCAGTGCCGTCTTGGTGGACGCGTCACGCCCCACGAGTGCGTACTTCTCGCGGATGCGGGTCAGGTGGGTGTTGACCGTGCCGAGGGCGATGTGGAGGTCGGCGGCGACGGCGAGCTTGGAGTCGCCGCGCAGCCAGTGGCGGAGAACCTCGATCTCGCGCGCCGACAACGCCGGCTTCTCCAAGACGCGGGCGACTGGCGGTTCGTCCGTATGTGGGGGGTGCCCGAGTGCGTCGGGTGCAGTGGTCATGCCGGTCTCATCTTTCTGACATGTACAGAAATGACTACAGGTACCCGACGTCCCTGCAGGCAGTTCAGGTTAACTGGTGGTGGCGGTGCGTGTCTCGGCAGGCCCGGATCAGCTCTCACAGCCGACACCGTCGCCGTCGCGGTCCAGGTGTGTGCCGTAGCCTGGTTCGCCGAGGTGGACCGGTGCGGCACCAGCCGCTTTGGCCGCCGAACAGTTCTTGTAATAGACGTCGCTCGGCCCCGCCGTGTCCACGAACGGGACGGGCGCGGGCGCCGGGGCGGGAACGGGAACGGGGGCCGGTGCAGGCACCACGGCCGGGACCGGGTCGGTGGTCGGGGCGGGCGCCGCAGCCGGCGTCGCTGCCCCGCAGTCCTCGAGGACCCGGGCGATCGCATCGTGCTCGGCCTGCGTCACCCACAGCCCGTACGCGGCCTTCACCGCCACCTGATCCGCCACGTACGTGCACCGGTAGCTCTTGTTCGGGGGCAGCCAGGTTGCGGCGTCGCCGTCCGACTTCTGCTGGTTGGCAGGGCCGTCCACGGCCTTGAGGTTCCGCGGATCGTTCGCGAAGTTCACTCGGGTCGCGGTGTCGAGTTGCTGAGCGCCCTTCTGCCAGGCGTCGGACAGCGCGACGACGTGATCGATCTGCACGGCGCTCGACGTGCCCTCTCCGCGGACGAAGGAGATGGCGGTGCCGGTGTAGGGGTCGTGCAGGGTTCCGGTCTGCACCGCGCAGTCGCGGGTGCCCGGCTTGAACACGATCTGGACGAGGTCGCGCCCGAGGATGTCGTTGCGGGTGTCGCACCCGTTGTGGCCGCCCTCGACCGTGACGTCGTCGGTCCACGCCTGACCGAACAGATCCCGGTCGTACCCGGTCTTCGGTGCGCGGCCCTTGATCTCGAGACCGGCGAGCTGCTGCAGTGCGGCGGTCGCGTCGGCGCCGCCGACCACCGCGGGTGCGACCGGTGAGAGCGCCAGCGCAGACGAAACCGGCACCGGTGTCGAGGAACTCGACGTGGCAGCCGCTACCGTCGAAGCCGCGGGCGTCGCCGACACGGATGAGGCCTGGGCCGATTGGCCGTCCTGTCCGGGGCTGCTGCACGCGACCGCGGCGACGGCTACGACGATCCCGCCGGTAATCCAGGGCCACTTCTTGCGAGCGGCAGATGATGTGGGCAGGGGAGACGTCATGCCGGTCCTTCAATGAACGTGGGGGGTCGGATGTTCATCGCACGGAAGGTCTCTTCCGTTACTCGGCACATGGCGAGAACTGTTAGCATGCCCCGGGACCGGAATTCGTGCGGGTGGAGGGCGGTAATCGGTCGTGACACGACATGTCTTACGGGGGAAATTGCGCACAGCGGCCGTGACGGCCGCGACCGTGATGTCCCTCTGTCTCGGCGGCACCGTCGCGGCCGCCGATCCGGTCGTCGACACCGGTCGTGCGCTCGCTGCGGTGGCGGCGCCGAACGGTTCGAAACTCGACCACGTCACCGTGATCGATCCGAGACATTTGACGCTGCACGTCTTCTCGGCGTCGATGCAGCGCGTCGTGCCGGTGTACGTGCAGCGGCCCGCCGATACGAGCGCGCCGCGGCCGACGCTGTACTTCCTCGACGGCCAGATCCGCCGGGAGAAGACCGATGTCGAAGAGTTTCTGGCCGACCAGAACGTCAACGTCGTCAGCCCGTCCGGCGGTGAGAACGCGTATTGGACGGACTGGAAGAGCCCCGACCCGGTCATGGGGGTGAACAAGTGGAAGACCTTTATGACTCAGGAACTTCCGCCGGTCGTCGACGCGGCCCTCGGAACCAACGGAGTCAACGCGCTCGCCGGCATGTCCCGGGTCGGCACCGCGGCACTGCAGTTGGCGATCGCCGCCCCCGGCCTGTTCCGTGGTGTCGCCGCCTACAGCGGTTGCGCTCTGACCAGTGATCCACTCGGTCAGTTGCTCATCAAGATCACCATGGACAACTACGGTTACGGCGACCCGGCCAACATGTTCGGCGAGCCGGACGATCCGGCGTGGTCGGCGAACGACCCGTACGTGCATGCTGCCGAACTGCGCGGCACGGAGCTGTTCCTCTCCAACGGCAACGGTCTGCCGGGACGTTACGAGACCCTCGACGGCCCCGGGATCGACGGGAACGTCGGGGTGCTCGCGCGGCAGATCTACGCGGGTGGTCCGATCGAAGCGGTGACCAACTACTGCACGCATCGATTCACGGATCGCTTGGGAGAGCTGGGAATACCTGCAACTGCGAGTTTCCGTAACTCGGGGACACACTCGTGGGGGTACTGGCAGGACGACCTTCACGATTCCTGGCCGGTGCTGGCTCGGGCGCTGGGAGTGTGAGCGAAGTTCCTCCGGTGTTTCCCGGCGGCGAGGTCACCGACGACCTGGAGATCACCCGGTCGCTCGTCGTCCCGGCCGCCGAGTTGCAGTGGCGGTTCTCCCGTGCCGGTGGTCCCGGCGGCCAGGGAGTGAACACCACCGACTCGCGGGTGGAACTCCGGGTGAACCTCTGGACGTTGTCGACCCTGTCTCCCGCCCAGCTCGACCGCATGCAGGTTCGGCTGGGACACAGGATAGTTGACGGTGTGGTCAGCGTGGCGGCGTCCGAAACCCGTTCGCAACTGCGCAATCGGCGTGCGGCACGGGCCCGGATGGCGGCGCTGCTGCGTGCGGCCGTGCTGGCCGAAACGCGGACCCGGCGTCCGACCAAGGCGACCAAGGGCTCACACCGGCGAAGACTCGACGCCAAGAAGCAACGCGGCCAGACCAAGAACTTGCGGAGGAAGCCGGACATGTAGGTGGTTTCACGCACCGGGAAATGGGGAACTTCCCGGATGTGGTGCCCCCTCGTGTGTCGGAAGATGAGTACGGAAGCGCCGTCACGGATGACCGGAGACGGCGAGGTCGGGGGATCGAGGGCGGCATGAGTGTGCTTGACGAGGAATTACATTCGGCGGCGACGGCCGCCGCGGCGGGGGATCGCGGGGCCGTGCAGCGGGTGACGGCCACGCTGTGGCCGCAGGTGGTGCGGTATTGCCGTACCCGCGTGGGGAATTCCACGACGGTCACGCGGCCCGCAGACGAGGTGGCGCAGCAGGCGTTGCTCGCGGTGGCGCGGCAGCTTCCGTCCCTCGCCCGCAGTGACCATCCGGTCCGTGAGGTGTACCGCGTCGTGAGCCGGACCGTCGCGGACGCGCAGGGTGGTTCCGGAAGCCCCGACCTCCCGGCGGAGGTGGCCCGATTGCTGCACGGACTCGATCCCACCGCACGGGAGATCGTGCTGCTGCGGGTCATCGACGGACTGTCCGCGCACGACACCGCGGGCGTCCTCGGTCTCCCGGTGGGCCGTGTTCTGGTCGTGCAGCACGAGGCGCTGCGAGCCCTGCGGGCGAAGGTGGCCTGATCGCGTCAGGTCCGGCCGGAGAGTACGCAGAACTCGTTGCCCTCCGGATCGGCGAGCACCACCCAACTCTGCTCGCCCTGACCGACATCCGCGTGCCGGGCGCCGAGTGCGAGTAGCCGTTCGACCTCGGCCTGCTGATCGTCGGGCCGGAAGTCGAGGTGGAGCCGGTTCGGGATCTGCTTGCGGTCCGGAACGGCGACGAACAGGATCTCCGGGTGGCTGTCGGCCCGGGGCCGGATGTGGACGTCGCCGTCGGCGTCGGTCACGGCGCCCCAGCCCAGGGCCTCGGCCCACCAGCGTCCGAGGGCTGTCGGATCGACGGCGTTGACCACCACGGCTTCCCATTGCAGGCCCATGCGTCAACGGTACCGGGGAGCGGTGGACGGCCGTCGCCGATTCACGGCAGCGTCGGATCGATCGGTTCGACGCCGAGGCGTTCGGAGTACTGCTCGTTGAGTGTGCGCCAGCCGTAGTTCATCGCGTCGGCGCCGACGATCGGTCCGATCGGATTGCCGTCGAGCAGGGCCTCGGCGACGTCCAGGCACATGTGCCACCCGGCGGCCGTCATCGCCGCGGTGCGCTGGTCGTCGAGGGTGTGGCGCAGGGTCAGTCGCGTTCCCTCTCCGGTCTCCTCGATCGTCCACAGCAGTACGTCGTCACCCCAGGCGTGTTCGAGAACGTGCGGTGCCTCGGCCCGTGTCACGGTGCCGTCGAGTTCCGTGTGGTCCGGTCCGTCGACCATGGTCAGGGTGGCGGGACCGACCGTGCCGAGGTTCCGGTCCGCGGTGTACGGCGCCCACTGCGGCAGTTCTCCGGGGTCGGTGAGCGCGGTCCACAGCGCTGCAGGCGAGTGTGTGAACTCGCGGACGAAGGTCAATGCCCATCGGGTGCCGTCGGGTCGTGCTTCGGCGTGCCGGAGTGGGCTGGGGCGGTAGTCGCGTCGTGCGTCCGACTCGGTCATGACGAATTCTCCTTCGAATCGAGGTGCTGCCCGAGGGCGTCGAGGTGGTGTGTCCACAGCCGGCGGTAGGGCTGCAACCACCGTTCGAACTCGTCGAACGGTTCGCGGTCGAGACTGTAGATGCGCTGCTGGGCGGCGGTGCGGCAGGTGACGAATCCGGCTTGTCGCAGCACCCGCAGGTGTTTGGACACGGTCGGCTGGGGCAGCGAGAGTTGGTCGACGAGTTCGCCGACGCTGGCGTGGCCGTCCCGCAGCCGTTCGAGGATTCTGCGCCTCTGCGGTTCGGCGACCACGGTGAACACGTCCGGTGCCATGACCTCGAGTATTCCTCTATGCGTATATACGCGTCAAGGAATATGCACGTCCGGTTGCGGGATGAAGGCGATCGACAGCAGGGACCGGACGAACTCGCGCAACGACTGCTCGTCGGACGTGTCCACGATTCCCTCCGTGATGACGAGGGAACCGACGATCCGGAACGCCCACTCGGAGATGGCGGCGGGGCTCACCCCCGACAGTTGCCCGGGCGTGAACAGGCGCTGGAAGTGGGGGGTCAGCAGTTGCGCCCCGAGTTCGATCATCGGCTTCGCCTTCACCGTGAACCACGGGAGTACCACCTCGGGGTCGTCGCGCAATCCCTTCTGCAGCAACCGGTGTCGGCGTGCGTACTGGACGGCGAACACGACGGCGTCGACGAATCGCACCTGGAGTTGGCTCTGCCGTCCCCGCAGTATGGGGTCGAGGACGACGAAGAAGCGGGAGATCTCCCGCTGGAAGAGGGCCTCGAGGATGGCGGACTGGTCGCCGACGTGTTTGTAGAGCGTGGGCCGCGACAGTCCCGCTCGCTCGGCGATGACCGCATGGAGTCGGGTGCTGTAGCCGAGTTCGATCAGGCACTGTTCGGCCGCGTCGAGGATTCGTTCCCGGAGTTCACTCGGGGTCGGTGTCGTCGGCCGCGTCCTCACGGCCTGATTGTGCTGGTCGGGTGGGGTGGGCGCAAACCGGAAGGTGCAAATGTGAACTCGAGTTACAGACAACCATTGACCTGGATCACACCCGGGTTTACGTTTTACCTATAAACGGCAATGAGATGGGATCGCTCTCGACGAAGGGATCAGCGATGTCTCAGCGTTCACACACGATCGATCGGGAGGAAGTCGCCGGCAGGCTCCTCACGGGTTCCGTCAAGCGTTCGTACGCTCCCGTCGTCGACATCGACTGGGACGCGCCGCTCGAGGACGGCAAGTACTTCCTGCCGCCGCAGGTCCTGTCCCTGTGGGGAACGGAGATGTGGGACGGGATGAGCGAGGCGCAGCGCATCGAACTGTCCCGGCAGGAATCGGCGAACATCCTCAGCGTCGGAATCTGGTTCGAGAACATCCTCAACCAGGCCCTGCTGCGCGCGCTGCTGCACAACGATCCGAGTTCACTGCACACCCGGTACATGCTCACCGAGATGGGCGACGAGTGCAGGCACATGACGATGTTCGGCCGCGCCATCGAGCAGATGGGCGCCAAGCCCTTCCAGCTCCGGTGGTACCAGGCCGTCGTGGTCAACGTGCTGCCCAAGACGTTTCGCGGAACGATGCTCTGGGTGGCCGCTCTGATCGGCGAGGAGATCTTCGACGCCACACAGCGGCGCGTCCTCGAAGACCCGCAGTTGCAGCCGATGATCTCCCGGCTGATGCGGATCCACGTCACCGAAGAGTCCCGGCACATCCGCTTCGCACGCGAGGGGGTGCAACGCCGCGTCGCGGAAGGCCACCGGATCGACCGGCTGTGGGTCGGCACGCTGCAGGGGATCGGCGGCCCGCTGTTCCAGCGGCTGTTCACCAACCCGGCCATGTACGAGCGGGCCGGACTGGATCCGAAGGAGGCGCGTCGACAGGCGCTGGCAAATCCGAACTTTCGCGAGAATCAGCGCCGCGGGTTCGCATCGCTGGCCGCGTTCCTCGAGGAGAACGGCCTGATGCGGGCGACCTCCCGTGCGTTGTGGCGGCGCGGGGGATTCCTGTGACCGACCGATCCGCCGAAGTGGACGTCCTCGTCGTCGGTACCGGATTCGCGGGATTGTGCATGGCGATCAAGCTGAAGGAGGCGGGGCAGGAGAACTTCGTCGTCCTCGAGAAGGCCGATCGCGTGGGCGGAACGTGGCGGGAGAACACGTATCCGGGATGCGGGTGCGACGTGATGTCGCTGATGTACTCGTTCTCCTTCGCGCCCAACCGGAAATGGACCCGGATGTACGCGCGGCAGCCCGAGATTCTCGACTACATCGAGCGCGTGGTCCTCGACTACGACCTGGCACCCCACATCCGGTTCGGCGCCGAGGTGAACTCCTACGACTTCGACGAGACCACGGACCGGTGGCGGGTCGAGACCCGCGCGGGTTCCGTGTTCCACCCGAGGATCGTCGTCGCGGGCCCGGGGCCGCTGCACAAACCCAGCGTTCCCGTGTTCGCCGGACGAGAATCGTTTCGGGGAACGACATTCCACTCCGCCGAATGGGATCACTCGGTCGACCTGGCCGGTAAGCGGGTCGCGGTCGTCGGCACGGGAGCCAGTGCCGTGCAGTTCGTGCCCGAGGTCGCGAAGACGGCCGCACACGTCGACGTCTTCCAGCGGACACCGCACTGGATCCTGCCGAAGCTGGACCGTCCGATCACCGCCGGCGAGAAGGCGGTGTTCAAGACTGTGCCCGGCGCGCAGAAGGTCTACCGCCACGCGATCTACTGGAGCCACGAATCGCTGATCGCCGGGTTCCTGCACCCACGACTGATGACGGTGCTGGAATCGGCCGCCCGGGGACTGTTGCGAAGGCAGGTGCACGACCCCGCCCTGCGCGCCGCCCTGACTCCCGGTTACACGATCGGGTGCAAGCGAATCCTGGTGTCCAGCAACTACTACCCGGCCCTGCAACGGGAGAACGTCGACCTCGTCACGTCGGGCATCTCGGAGATCGCCGAGCGCGGGATCCGCACCGAGGACGGACGCATGCACGACGCGGATGTCATCGTCTACGGCACGGGATTCGCGGTCGGCGACCGATTCGAGAACGAGCACATCGTGGGTCGTCGCGGGCTGACGATCCAGCGGGCCTGGCGCGACGGCATGGAGGCGTACCTTGGGGTCGCCGTGACGGGCTTCCCGAACTTCTTCCTCATGATGGGGCCGAACTCCGGAGGCGGCAATCAGTCGATCGTCTTCGTCATCGAGGCCCAGGCGCACTACATCATCCGATGCCTGGCGCTGATGAAGAAACGCGATGCGACGCGGATCGAGGTGCGGGCAGGCGCGCAGCGCGAATTCAACCGGGTGATCCACCGCAAACTCGAGGGCTCGGTGTGGAATTCGGGTGGTTGCGACAGCTGGTACCTCGATTCCACCGGCCACAACCGGGCGGCGTGGCCGGGCTCGAGTGCGTCCTACTGGCGGCGCCTGCGTACCCCCGACGACCGGCACTTCGAGCTGAGTTCGCTCACCGAACGCGAGGACGACACCGAGTACCGGGGGCCGGGCGTGCTCACGTCCGGCGACCTGACCGTGGCCGTCGAGGTCTTCCTGAACGGCCATCTCGAACCGCTGGACGGGCTGTATCACTGGTACGGACGGGTCGTCGGCGACGGCGTCGCCGCGGCCGAGCAGCGCAACCGCACCCCGCTGTTCCTCACGATCGGCGACGGTCCCGAGGTGCCCGCCGTCCTCGCCGAGCGCGACCCGTGGGGCCACTTCCGGATCGCCGGAGTCGGGACGCCGCCGTTCCCGCTGGCACCGGTCGACGTCGAGGTTCCCGTCTCCGCGGCCAAACTCGCGTCGGCGGAATAGTCTGGAAGCGAATCGGACTCGAGCGGGAAGGGTGCTGATGCGCGACGTGCTGGCAGACCTGATGGCGGTGTGGACGGCGGGCGGAACGGCGGGCGTCGGAACGGTGGTCCGCACGTTCCGGTCCGCACCGCGGCCGGCGGGGGCGTCCATGGTCGTGGCACCCGACGGCAGCGCGTCCGGTTCGGTGTCGGGCGGATGCGTCGAGGGGGCGGTCTACGAACTCGCGACCGAGGTCGCGGCGACGGGGACGCCGGTGCTGCAGCGGTACGGGATCAGCGACGAGAATGCGTTCGAGGTGGGTCTCACCTGCGGTGGAATCATCGACATCTTCGTCGAGCCCGTCTCGCGGGACAATTTTCCGGAACTCGGTGAGATCGTCCGGGACATCGAGAACCACCGGCCGGTCGCGGTCGCCACCGTCGTGGCGCATCCCGATGCCACCCGGGTGGGTCGCCGGTTGATCGTCCGGCCCGAGGACGTGAGCGGTGCCCTCGGTTCGGACCGCGCCGATTCCGCCGTCACCGACGACGCCCGGGGTCTCCTCGCGGCCGGCGGCAGCACGGTGCTGACGTACGGCACCGACGGTCAGCGTCGTGGCGAGGGAATGGAGGTGTTCGTCGCCAGCTATGCGCCGCGGCCGCGCATGCTCGTGTTCGGGGCCATCGACTTCGCCGCCGCAGTGGCGCGGCAGGGCGCCTTCATGGGTTACCGGGTGACGGTCTGCGACGCCCGGCCGGTGTTCGCGACGCACGCGCGGTTCCCGACGGCCGACGAGGTGGTGGTGGACTGGCCGCACCGGTACCTTGCCGGCCAGGCCGAGGCCGGTGCCATCGACGGCCGGACCGTGATCTGCGTACTCACCCACGACCCGAAGTTCGACGTCCCTCTCCTCGAAGCGGCGCTGCGCCTGCCGGACGTCGCGTTCATCGGTGCCATGGGATCACGCCGAACCGACCTGGACCGGCGCGAACGCCTCCGCGAGGCCGGTCTGACCGACGCCGAACTCGACCGGCTGTCGAGCCCCATCGGCCTGGACATCGGCGCCCGCACCCCCGAGGAGACGGCGGTGTCCATCGCCGCCGAGATCATCGCCTGCCGGTGGGGTGGCACGGGGCGCCCGCTGGCGGAGTCGAGCGGCCGGATCCACCACGAGGAACCGGTGGATTCCCTCGTCGAATAGGGCGGTTCACCGGGGTTGACGGACCACCGGTTCTTGCGCAGGCTGAAAGGATCCACATTTGTGAGGTAGGTCACAATGCAAGTACCAGGATCCTTCGAATACGAGCGTGCAACGGGTGTCGACGACGCGATCGCCCTACTCGACCGGCTGGGCGACGAAGCGCGCCTCGTGGCAGGCGGCCACAGCCTGCTCCCCATGATGAAACTTCGCCTCGCCAATCCCGAGTACCTCATCGACATCAACGACCTCGAGGGCGAACTCGGATACATCACGACCGAGCGGTCGAGGGTGCGGATCGGTGCGATGACCCGGCACCGCCGGCTCCTCGAATCGGACGAACTCGCGGCGGCGTTCCCCCTCTTCCGCGACGCGGAGAAGGTGATCGCAGACCCGGTGGTCCGCAACCGCGGAACCATCGGCGGATCGCTGTGCCAGGCGGATCCGGCCGAGGACCTCACGACGGTCTGCGGTGTCCTCGGCGCCACGTGCGTGGTGCAGGGACCGGGCGGGCGCCGCGAGATCCCCGTGTCCGAGTTCCTCGTCGGACCGTACGAGACGGCGCTCGCGCACAACGAGATGCTCATCGAGATCGTGATACCCGTCCACGGCCACAGCTCCAGCGCCTACGCCAAGGTCGAACGGCGAACCGGCGATTGGGCGGTCACCGCGGCCGGCGCGGCCGTCACGGTGGAGGGCGGCGAAATCGCCCGGGCCGCCGTCGGCCTGACCGCGGTCGACCCCGACCCCTCCGGACTCGCGGACATCGCCGACTACCTGACCGGACGCCCCCCGTCCGAGGAGGCGTTCGCTCAGGCCGGGCGGATGGCCGCGCAGGTCTGCTCGCCGGTCGGCGACGCCCGCGGCACCGTCGACTACAAACGTCATCTCGCATCCGAACTCACGATCCGCACACTCCGAACAGCGGTCGACCGGGTGCTCCGCAGCGACGTGGAGCACGAGCCGACCGGAGAAGAGGCATAGCCATGCAGGTGAACATGACCGTCAACGGTGAAGCAGTGACCGCCGAGGTGGAACCGCGCATGCTGCTCGTCCACTTCCTCCGCGACCAACTGGGTCTGACCGGGACCCACTGGGGCTGCGACACCAGCAACTGCGGCACGTGCGTCGTCACCGTGGACGGCGATCCGGTGAAGTCGTGCACGATGCTCGCCGCGATGGCCGGCGGGCACGACGTCCGCACGGTCGAGGGCCTCGAACACGACGGCGAACTCGATCCCGTCCAGCAGGGCTTCATGCAGTGTCACGGACTGCAGTGCGGGTTCTGCACGCCCGGCATGATGATGACGGCGCGGGCCTTGCTCGACCGCGAGGAGAGCCCGGACGAGGCCACCATCCGGGAAGCGATTTCCGGGCAGATCTGCCGCTGCACCGGGTACACGACGATCGTGCGCTCGATCCAGTGGGCGGCGGACCACCGGGCCGGTGAAGCCGCCGAGCCCGAACCGGCGGGCGACTTCGACGCGGACGTCCAGGAGGACACGACGCGGGGCGCCGAGGGCACGCCGAAGACCGTCGAAGAGCATGTGGGAAGTGCGTCATGACCACCGTCGAATCGCGTCCGCCCTCGGGCGACGCCGTTGTGGACAACGACAAGAAACCGTGCGGCCACGGTCGCATGCTCCGCAAGGAGGACCCCCGCTTCATCCGGGGGCTCGGAAACTACGTCGACGACATCACCCTCCCCGGCATGCTGCACCTGGCTATCCTGCGGTCGCCGGTCGCGCACGCGCGGATCGTGAGCATCGATACCACTGCGGCGCAGGAACTTCCGAAGGTGACGGCGGTGGTGACCGGCGCGGACCTGGCCGCGAAGAACCTCGCGTGGATGCCGACGCTGTCCAACGATGTGCAGGCCGTGCTGGCCACCGACAAGGTGCGCTTCCAGGGCCAGGAGGTCGCGTTCGTCATCGCCGAGGACCGCTATTCGGCCCGGGACGCGCTGGAATTGATCGACGTCGAATACGACATGCTCGATCCCGTCGTCGACGCCCGCGCGGCGCTGTCGCCCGATGCGCCGGTGATCCGCGACGACCTCGAGGGCAAGACGGACAATCACTGCTTCGACTGGGAGACAGGCGATGTCGCCGCGACCGAGGCCGTGTTCGCGAAGGCGGACGTCGTGGTGAAGCAGGAGATCGTCTATCCCCGGGTGCATCCGGCGCCGATGGAGACGTGTGGTGCCATCGCCGACGTCGACCGGGTGTCCGGCAAGCTCACCCTGTACACCACCTCCCAGGCCCCGCATGCACACCGGACGGTGTACGCCCTGGTCTCGGGAATCCCGGAGCACAAGATCCGGGTGGTGTCCCCGGACATCGGCGGCGGATTCGGCAACAAGGTGCCGATCTACCCGGGATACGTGGGCGCGATCGTCGCGTCGCTCGTGACGGGCAAACCGGTGAAGTGGATGGAGGATCGCAGCGAGAACCTGATGAGCACCGGGTTCGCCCGCGACTACATCATGGTCGGTGAGATCGCGGCCACCGCGGAGGGCAAGATGCTCGCGATCCGGACGAAGGTGCTGGCCGATCACGGGGCGTTCAACGGCACCGCTGCCCCGGTGAAGTATCCGGCGGGGTTCTTCGGCGTGTTCACCGGCAGCTACGACATCGAGGCAGCGCACTGCGCGATGACGGCGGTCTACACGAACAAGGCGCCCGGCGGGGTGGCGTACGCCTGCTCGTTCCGCATCACCGAGGCCGTGTATCTGGTCGAGCGGCTCGTCGACTGCCTGGCATTCGACCTGAAGATGGATCCGGCCGAACTGCGGCTGAAGAATCTGCTGAGGCCGGAACAGTTCCCGTACACCAGCAAGACCGGGTGGGTGTACGACTCGGGCGACTACGAGACCACCATGCGCAAGGCCATGGACATGATCGGCTACGACCACCTGCGGGAGGAGCAGAAGGAACGCCGCGACCGTGGTGAGCTGATGGGAATCGGCATGGCGTTCTTCACCGAGGCCGTCGGTGCCGGGCCCCGCAAGGACATGGACATCCTGGGGCTGGGCATGGCCGACGGATGCGAACTGCGGGTCCATCCCACGGGGAAGGCCGTCGTCCGGTTGTCGGTGCAGACCCAGGGGCAGGGCCACGAGACGACGTTCGCGCAGATCGTGGCGGAGGAACTCGGCATCCCGCCGGACGACATCGACGTCGTGCACGGCGACACCGACAACACGCCGTTCGGGCTCGGCACGTACGGCAGCAGGTCGACGCCGGTGTCCGGGGCGGCGGCCGCGCTGGTCGCCCGCAAGGTGCGGGACAAGGCGAAGATCATCGCGTCCGGGATGCTCGAGGCCTCGGTCGCGGATCTGGAATGGGAGAAGGGCGAATTCCATGTGAAGGGTGACCCGTCGGCGAAGGTGACCATCCAGGACATCGCGATGCGGGCACACGGCGCAGGCGACTTGCCGGAGGGCATCGAAGGCGGACTCGACGCGCAGATCTGTTACAACCCCGAGAATCTGACGTACCCGTACGGCGCGTACTTCTGCGTCGTCGACGTCGATCCCGGCACCGCAGTGGTGAAGGTGCGGCGGTTCCTCGCCGTCGACGACTGCGGCACGCGCATCAACCCGATGATCATCGAGGGGCAGGTCCACGGCGGCATCGTCGACGGCATCGGCATGGCGCTGATGGAGATCATCGAATTCGACGAGGACGGCAACTGCCTCGGCGGGTCGCTCATGGACTACCTGATCCCCACCGCGCTCGAGGTGCCGAAACTCGAGACCGGCTTCACCGTCACCCCGTCGCCGCATCACCCGATCGGCGCCAAGGGCATCGGCGAATCGGCGACGGTCGGATCGCCCGCGGCCGTGGTGAACGCGGTGGTGGACGCGCTCGCCCCGTTCGGGGTGCGGCACGCCGACATGCCGCTCACCCCGTCCCGGGTGTGGGAGGCTATGCAGGGCCGCGCGACACCTCCGATCTGAGTGTCGCCCCGTCGGCTGCGAGGAGGCCCGATGGATCTGAAAGAGCGTGCGGCGCAACTGGCGCGCGACCGCAGGCCGTTCGTCCACGCGACGGTGGTGCGGGCGCAGCCGCCGACGTCCAGTCACACCGGGGACGAGGCGATCCTCCTGCAGGACGGGACGATCGAGGGTTTCGTCGGCGGGCAGTGCGCGCAGAACTCGGTGCGCACGGCCGCGCTGGGGGTGCTGGAGCGCAACGAGAGCGTGCTGCTGCGGGTCCTGCCCGACGGGGCCGTGCAGTTCCCGGAGACCCCGGGCGCGGCCGTCGTGGTGAATCCGTGCCTGTCCGGCGGTGCCATGGAGATCTTCCTGGAGCCGCAGGTGCCGCCGCCGCTCGTCAGGATCTGCGGCACCACACCGATCGCGCAGTGTCTGGCGGGCATCGCGGAACTGCTGGGGTACACCGTCGAGCACGACGACGCCGGGCAGTTCGCCGGCACGACGGCCGTGGTGCTCGCCGGCCACGGCGGACCCGAAGCGGAGGTCATCCGCGCGGCGCTCGACGCCGGCGTCGGGTACGTCGGGCTCGTCGCCAGCCGGACCCGCGGGGGAGCAATCCTCGACACCCTGGGTCTCACCGAGTCCGAGCGGGCGCGGGTGCACACCCCGGTCGGACTCGACATCGGGGCGCGGACGTCGGCGGAGATCGCCGTGTCGATCGCGGCCGAGTTGGTGCAGCAGCTGCGGAGAGCGGGACTGCGGGCGCCGGAGGACGATTCAATCCCGCGGGCGGTGGCGGAGGCGGTCGATCCGGTGTGCGGGATGCGCGTCGTCGTGGGTCCGGACACCGTCCACCTCCGGCGCGACGGCCACGACTTCTGGTTCTGCGGGCAGGGGTGCCGGGCGTCGTTCGCGCAGGAGACGGGAGCGGTATGACGGAGGGGTTCGAGGATGTGGCGGACGTGGTCCGGCGGTTCGACGCCGAGGACTATCTCCTGGACCTCGGAACCGCGTCGGCGCTGTACCTCGGGGCGGTCCTGCGCCGTCCGCTGCTGCTCGAAGGCGAACCCGGAGTCGGCAAGACCACCGCGGCGAAGGCCCTGGCGACCGTCCTCGGCGCGCCCCTGATCCGGTTGCAGTGCTACGAAGGTCTCACCGCGAACGAGGCGCTCTACGACTGGAACTACCAGCGGCAGCTGCTCACCATCCGGCTGGCCGAATCGCGGGGCGACGGCCTCACCGAGGACGACCTGTTCACCGAGGAGTTCCTGCTGGAACGTCCGATCCTGCACTGTGTGCGATACCGGGGGCCGACCCCGCCCGTGCTGTTGATCGACGAGATCGACCGGGCCGACGACGAGTTCGAGGCCCTGCTCCTCGAATTCCTGGGGGAGGCGTCGGTGACCGTTCCCGAACTGGGAACGTTCACGGCCGAACATCATCCCGTCGTCGTGCTGACGTCCAACCGGAGCCGCGACCTCCACGACGCGCTGCGCAGGCGGTGTCTGTACCACTGGATCGACTACCCGGAGCCGGCGCGGGCGGCCGCGATCGTGCGCCGCACGGTGTCCGTGGCGTCCGAACTCCTCATCGAGCACGCCACCCGATTCGTCGGCCGTGCCCGCGACCTGGATCTCGACAAGCCCCCCGGAATCGCGGAGACGATCGACTGGGTGTCCGCGCTCGCGGCGCTGGGTGTGGCCGATCTGGTGCGCGAAGACGCGATCTCGAGCCTGAGTGCGCTCGCGAAGACCCCGGACGATCGCACAATGGTTCAGGACGCATTCGTCGACTACGCGCGCGGCCTGGCCACCGGATGAGAGGGTTCCGCCATGAAGATCGCCAACGAGTTCACCGTCAGCGCCCCGATCGAGCAGGCGTGGGAGGTGCTCAGCGACCTCGAGGAGGTTGCCCCCCTGCTGCCCGGCGCGCAGATGACCGGGCGGGAGGGCGACGACTACCTGGGGAAGGTGAAGGTCAAGGTCGGCCCGGTGACGAGTGAGTTCAAGGGCAAGGCCACGTTCGTCGAGCGCGACGAGAAGGAGCACCGCGCCGTGATCGACGCCCGCGGCCGGGACTCGCGTGGTTCCGGCAACGCGTCGGCGACGATCACCGCCCAGTTGCACGAGGCGGGCGACGGCACCCGCGTCACCGTGGACACGGACATGAAGATCGTCGGCAAACTCGCGCAGTTCGGCAGCGGAATGATCCAGCAGGTGTCGGAGAAACTCATGGGGCAGTTCGCGGAATCGCTGGAAGCGAAACTCTCCGGAGGGCCTGCCGACCAGCCCGCGGCCGAACCCGAATCAGTCGGTACCGCCACCGACGCCGCCGGCACCACGACGCTGTCCGTGGCACGGCCCGCCGCCGAACCGGCGCCGCTGGACCTGCTGGCGCTGTCCGGTGCGGGTGCGTGGAAACGGTACGCCCCGATCCTCGCTGCCGTCCTCGCGGGAATCGTGGTCGTCCTCGTGGTGGGCCGCCGCAGGCGATGACCGCGTCGGGCATCCTGCGGGGTGTCGATCTCGCCGCGTTCGCCGTGGCACTCGTCGCCCGGTTGCGGGCCCGCGGCGTCGTCGTCTCGGCGAGCGGTCCCGCGGTGTTCGTGCAGGCGCTGCACCTGTCGCCGCCCAATTCACGTTCGCGGCTGTACTGGTCGGCGCGTCTGACGCTCGTCAACCGCGTCGACGACCTCGCGTCGTTCGACGCGGTGTTAGCCGCGGTCTTCGAGGACGCGCTGCTGTCGGTGGACCCGCATGCGCGGCGCACCGCCGCCGGGCGGGAGTCGGCCCTCGCCGCCATCCGCGACGGCCGCGACCGGCCCGGCGACGCGCAGGACGTCGAGGGCGTGCCGTGGATGACCCGACCGCTGATGACCGGCGGCGTCGACAACGCCGAGGACGGCCTTCACGACGCGCTCACCGCGGTGCCGGACACACTGCCCAGCAGGCTCGTGGCCCGCGCCGACGAACCCTTCGCCCGATTCGACGCCGGCGACCTCCGGCTCCTCGGAGCCTGGCTGGAACAGGCCACCGCGGCGTGGCCGTCCCGCCGCACCCGGCGTCGCGAAGTGCATCGCCGCGGCAGGCGTATCGACCTGCGGGCCACCATGAACCGGTCGAGGGCGACGGGCTGGGAGCCGGTGGTCCTCGCGCGGAGCCGCGCCAGGAACCGTCCGCGCCGCATCGTCATGCTGTGCGACGTGAGCAGGTCGATGCAGCCGTACGCCGCGATCTACCTCCATCTGATGCGGGCGGCGGTGCAACGGCAGACCGCGGGCAGGCCGGAGGTGTTCGCGTTCTCGACGTCGCTGACGAGGCTGACCCCCGTGCTCGCCCACCGCAGCGCCGAGACCGCGGTCCGCAGGGCGAACGAGAAGGTGGTCGACAGATTCGGGGGCACCCACATCGCGGGCAGCGTCAGTGAACTACTCGCCTCCCCGCACGGCAACGCGCTGCGCGGCGCACTCGTCGTCATCGCGTCCGACGGCTGGGACAGCGACGACCCGGAGCACCTGGCACACGCCCTCACCCGGGTGCGTCGCCGCGCCCATCGCCTGGTGTGGCTCAACCCCCGCGCCGGTGACCCCGGCTTCCGGCCGCTCGCCGGTTCGATGGCCGCCGCGCTGCCGTTCTGCGACGCGTTTCTCCCCGCGCATTCGCTGTCCGCGCTGCGCGACGCGCTGGACGTGATCGGCCGCCTCGGCTGAGCGGGTGGCCCGACTCCACCCCCAGGGTGCCTGGCAGTCGTGGCGTCCTTCCCGGATGCTCGAACGACGGTGCTGCACACCGTGCTTCAGCTCACAGGAGGAACAATGTCGACTACCAGAACTTCCGCCAGGATCGTGGCGGCCATCGGGGCGATCCTCGCGGCCCTCTCGATCTCGCTGGTGGGAACCGCCGAATTCGCCGGCGCCAGACCCTGCCAGAACGATTGTCACGCACCCGTTCCCAAACCTCCGGTCGACGGCTGCCAACTCTGCAATCCCAACCCCCCACCCCCTCCGCCGCCCCCGCCCCCGCCGCCACGGTAGGGAAGAGTTCGGCATGCAAGACACGCGCCTCGGCCGCACGGTCGGGGCGCGTGTCTGTTGCGGTCGCACACCGAGTCGTTGATCCGCGGGATGGGATGACAGATGATCGATCGTGGGCCGATCGAGTGTCGTACCGACCAGAAGAGGCGAATGCCGTGGCTACGCTCAGTTCACTGAATGTCGGGTTGCCCCGGGACGTGTCCTGGCGGGGACGGACGGTCCACACCGGCGTGTGGAAGCGCCCCGTGGACGGCCCACGGACGGTCCGGAGACTCAACATCGACGGCGACGGCCAGGGCGACCTCGGGGGACACGGTGGTGAGATCCGCGCCGTGCTCGTCTATCAGACCGAGTCCTACCGTCACTGGCGCGAATACCTCCGCCGTGACGATCTCGAACCCGGGCATTTCGGCGAGAACTTCACCGTCGACGGTCTGCCCGACGACGAGGTCTGCATCGGTGATCGCTACCGGATCGGAACCGCGGTCTTCGAGGTCACCCAGCCCCGCGTGACGTGCTACCGGGTGGGTATGCGCATGAACGAACCGCAGATGGCGGCGTTGCTCGTGTCCCACCGCAGGCCCGGCTTCTACCTCCGGGTGATCGAGGAAGGAGAGGTCGAGGCCGGGCAGGACATCGTGAAGGTCGCCGCGGGCCCGGAAGCGGTGCCCGTCGCGGAGATCGACGCGCTCCTGTACCTGCCCGGCCACCCACGCGACGCACTCGAACGGGCGTTGCGGATCCCGGCGCTGAGCCCCGGGTGGAAGGAGTCGCTGCAGAGCATTCTGGACCGAGCAGATTCGGGTGCCGGCGGAAACGTCGGGCTGACGAAGACCGCAGGCAGCCCGCCGCCGGCGTGGCCCGGCTTCCGCTCGCTCACGGTGACCGGGATTCACGAGGAGAGCCGCCGCGTCCTGTCGCTGTCGTTGGCAGCACCCGACGGCTCGGCGTTGCCGTCCTGGCAGGCGGGGCAGTCGATCACAGTGCGCCTGCACCCCGACGACGTGCAGGGCCCGGTGATCCGCAGCTATTCGCTGTCCAACCGACCCGGCGCCGCCGACTACCGGATCAGTGTGAAACGGGAACCGCACGGCGTCGCAGGCCGGTACGTCCACTCGCGTGTGCGCCCCGGTGACACCCTCGAGGTGGCGGCCCCGCGAGGGACATTCGTCCTGGACGGCGAGGCGAGGCCGGTGGTGCTCGTGTCCGCGGGCGTGGGGGTCACACCTCTGCTGTCGATGTTGTACGCACTCGTGGAAGCGGGTTCGCCGCGGCAGGTGTGGTGGGTCCACGGTGCCCGTGACGGATCCGAGCATCCCTTCGCCGAGGAGAGCCGCGACCTCCTGGACCGGTTGCCGGGCAGTCGTTCGCACATCGCCTACAGCAGGCCTGCCGAAACCGACAGCAGGGGCGCCGACTACACCACGGCAGGCCGGCTCACGGGGGAACTGATCGCGAGTCTCGGCCTGCCCGCGGACGCGGATGCCTATCTGTGCGGGCCCGCATCGTTCATGGCCGATGTCGGGTCCGCGCTCGCCGCCGACGGACTCGACCCCGCGCGGATTCACATCGAAACGTTCGGTGCCGAGGGGGCTCTCAATCCCGGTGTGGTTCAGGTTTCTTCGCGGGCACCCCATCCGCCGCCCGGACCGCCGGGTGCAGGTCCGTCCGTCTCGTTCGCGCGCAGCGGGCTCACCGTGCCGTGGGATGCCGGGCGGGGAACCCTCCTCGACTTCGCCGAGGCGTGTGACGTGCCCACACGCTGGTCCTGTCGCACCGGAGTCTGTCACACCTGTGAAACGGTGCTGCTGTCCGGGGCCGTCGACTACGACCCGGAACCCATCGAACCGCCGGCGGACGGGAACACGCTCATCTGCTGCACCACACCGGCGGACGACGTGGTGCTGGACCTGTAGCGCCGACTAGTCCTCCGCGCCACCGGGATCCGACTCGCCCTCGGCCTCGTCGCGGTCCGCCCACTCCAGCAGCGGCTCGAGCGAGAACACGGCGTCGTCGATTCCCGCGTGCAGATCACCGAGTGTCGCGAAGCGCTCGGGAACGGTGGCGATCGTGAACTCGTGCGGGTCCACGTCGTCGATCTCGTCCCACGTCACCGGGGTGGACACCGTCGCGTCGGGCACTCCCCGCACCGAATACGCACTGGCGATGGTGTGGTCGCGGGCGTTCTGGTTGTAGTCGACGAACAACTTGCGCGGGTCCCGGTCCTTCCGCCACCAGGTGGTGGTCACGTCCTTCGGTGCCCTGCGCTCCACCTCGCGGGCGAACGCCAGCGCGGCCCGCCGGACGTCGCCGAATCCCCAGTCGGGCCGGATCCGGACGTAGACGTGCATGCCGCTGCCGCCGGACGTCTTCGGCCATCCCGTCGCACCCAGTTCGTCGAGCACCTCGTGCACCACCCCGGCGACGTGCCGCACCGTGTCGAACCCGCACTCGGGCATCGGGTCGAGGTCGATCCGCCACTCGTCGGGACGTTCGACGTCCGCGCGGCGCGAGTTCCACGGATGGAACTCGACCGTCGACATCTGCACCGCCCAGATCACGTCCGCCGGGTGCGTGACGCACAGTTCGTCGGCGTGGCGGTTGTACCGCGGAAACGTCACGCGGACCGTCTGCACCCAGTCCGGCGCACCGTGCGGCAACCGCTTCTGGTGCACCTTCTCGCCGCTCAGGCCGTCCGGGAAGCGGTGCATCATGCAGGGGCGTTCGCGCAATGCGCGCACGATCCCGTCGCCGACGCTCAGGTAGTAGTTCGCGAGGTCCAGTTTCGTGGCGCCGGTGGCGGGGAAGTAGACACGCTCCGGGTGCGAGATCCGCACGGTCCGGTCGCCGACCTCCAGTTCGACAGCGGGTGACTTGTCCTTGCCGGTCGCCATGCAGCCAACCTAACCCGCCGCAGATCGGGTCCGCGCGGTTTCGCGGCCATCCTCGTCGCGCCGTTGCACAGCGATTTGCCGGATGCGGGCGCAATTACGTGGGAATCCGGCAAATCCGTGTGCAACTGTGGGCGCGAGGTCAGAACCCCGGGGCCCGGCCGCCGTTCCACAGTTGTTCGGTGACGTCGTGGAAACAGACGAGGGTCACCGGGTCGTCCTGCCGGCGGAGGATGGGCCTGCTGACGAGGGCGCGGACCCGGGATCCGTCCTGATGTGCCAGGTCGACCGGGGTGGTCGCCGACTCACGGAGGTGTTCGACCGCGGCGGCGCCCGTCGACGTCTCGTCCAGTTCGAGGAGTTCGGACACCGGACGCCCGCGCAGCGACGCGACGGGGTGCCCCAGCATCCTCTCGAACGCACTGTTCACGTGGACGACCGTGCCGTCGTCCTCGACCGCCAAGACGGGAACCGGCAGGCGCTCGAGCAGGACGAGGGCGGGTAGCTGCTCGAGGTAGCCCAATGGGGTGTCCGGGATCGGGCGACGTCTCTCCTCATGATCTGCCTCTGCGCTCACAGCTCTATACTCTCACCGATTCCGACCGCTCGTCCCGTTGTCGCCGCAGACGGCGATTCCTCGGAGGACATTCGGATTCTTCGGAGGACGATTCAGCGGTATGCGGACTCGATCATCGGTTCGGTCGCGAGTACCTTGCCGTCGCCGCCGACGATGGTCAGGGCGGACGGGGTGAGCCGGTACTCGGTGCCGCCGTCGCCGGTGGCGACGAAGCCGGAACCGCTGGGGCTCGGGTCGTCGACGGAGATCGCGGCGCCGTCGCTGATGCGTACGCCCTGGTAGTAGTAGCGTCCCACACCCGTCTCGCAGACCACGACCAGAGACTTGGTGGTGCGACCGATGAACACCGCCGGGTTGGTGTAGTTGCATCGTGCATCGGACGGGGGCAGGAAGCCCTGCCGATCGGCGCCCGACACCTCGCCGACGATCGGCGGCGCGGGCGGCGTCGTCGTTCTTGTCGTCGGCCTCGGCGGAGTCACGGCAGGCGGGACCGTCGCCGGAGCCGCCCTCGTGGTCGAGACGGGGACGTCCTCCGTGACCGGGACGCGGACCTGGCTGCTGCCGGCCGCGGCGACCGAGGGGTTGTCGGGATTGTTCCTGTCCAGCACGAGCCATCCGACCACCCCGGCGAGTGCGAGCAGCGCGATCACCAACACGGTCACCGTCACCGGGACGGCCACCGACCGACGCGCAGGCGGCGGGGCGGTGTAGGGAGTGGGCGGGTAATAGGGCGGAGGCGGGGCGGCCGGACCACCGTGGAACGCGGTCGGCGGGTAGACGGGCGGACGCCCGCGGTCGTCGACCCGGGTCGGCTCGGACCGCATGCCCGGCGACGGTTCCGGGCGGGTCGCGATGTCGGTTTCGGTCTTCCGCTCGCGAACGGACAACGCGGAGCGGGCCGCCGCCGCGAAATCGCCTGCCGTCCGGTACCGATCGCGGGGATCCTTCGCCAGACCCCGGGCGATCACCTCGTCGAACGTCGCGGGCACGTCGGGCCGGATCGAGCTGGGGCTGGGCACGGGCGTCGTGAGGTGCGCGCGGATCGCGCTGCTGATGCTGTTGGACGGGAACGGAATGGATCCCGTGAGGCATTCGTAGAGGACACATGCCAGCGAATAGACGTCCGCACGGGCATCGACCGGTGCGTTGTCGAACCGCTCGGGCGCCATGTACGCGTAGGAGCCGACAGCACTGCCGAGGGTGGTCAGACGGAGATCGGAACTCGAGTGCGCGATACCGAAGTCGACGAGGTACGCGAATTCACCGGCCGTGACGAGGATGTTCTCCGGCTTGACGTCGCGGTGGATGAGACCGTCGGCGTGCGCGGCGTCGAGCGCCGCCGCGATCTGGTCGACGACCGCGACCGCGTGTGCGGGGCTCATCGGCCCACGCGAGCGGAGCAGCGCCCGCAGATCCTGCCCGACGACCAGACGCATGTCGATGTAGAGCACGCCGTCGATCTCGCCCCAGTCGTGGATGGGGATGACGTGCGGCTCCTGCAGCCGGGCCGCGGCATGCGATTCGCGGCGGAACCGCTGCTGGTAGGTGGGGTCTTTCGCGAGGTCGACGTCGAGGATCTTGAGTGCGACGGTGCGATCCTTGGTGGTGTCGTACGCCTCGTACACCTCACCCATTCCGCCGCGGCCGAGCAGAACCCGGAGATGGTAGTGCCCGAACTGCGAGCCGACCCGTGTACCTGCCGCCATTCCGCATCCCCTCCAAGCCGGAATCAGCACGATACACGTGGTCGGCGCGCTGTCCGGTCCGGGGTGACGAATTCGTTTCCTGCAGTAAGAGATCTGGGCTCAGTCGAGCACGGCCAGTTCGGGAACGGGGACGACGAATCTGCCACCCCAGTCGCGGATGTACGACATGTCGCGAATCACCTCGTCCCGCAGGTTCCACGGGAGGATCAAGAGGTAGTCGGGGCGGGTATCTCGGATGTGCTCGGGCGCGTAAATGGGAAGGTGGGTTCCCGGCAGGAACCTGCCCTGCTTGTGGGGGCTCCGGTCGACGGTGTAGTCGAGCAGGTCGTCTCGGATCCCGCAGTAGTTGAGCAGGGTGTTGCCCTTGGCAGGCGCGCCGTAGGCGGCGGTCGACAGTCCGCGATTGCGTGCATCGATGAGGAATTCGAGCAATGCTCGTTTGGTGCGCTTCACCCGCTCCGGGAATGCGGTGTAGCCCTCGGGAAGGTGGAGACCCGCGGCCTGTTCGAGCTCGCCCAGTTCTCGCAGGCGCCGGGACGTGATGTGACGGGGATACTCGGCGTGACAGGCGTAGATCCGGAGGGACCCACCGTGGGTGGGGAGTTGTTCGACGTCGAACAGCCGCAGACCGTGGGCCGCGAACACGCGTGTGACGGTCAGCAGCGAGAAGTAGGAGAAGTGCTCGTGGTAGATCGTGTCGAACTGGTTGTGCTCGATCAGCTGGAGCAGGTGAGGGAACTCCATGGTGATCACACCGTCCGCCGCGAGCACGGTCGCCATTCCGGCGACGAAGTCGTTCAGGTCGGGGACGTGTGCCAGGACGTTGTTGCCGATCAGGAGGTCTGCTCGGATGTCCTCTCCGACGAGTTTGCTCGCCATCGAGGTTCCGAAAAACCCTACCCAGGTGTCTATCCCGCGCCGGATCGCGACCTCGGCCACGTTCTCGGCCGGCTCGATGCCGAGGGACGGGATGCCGGACTCCACGAAGTACTGGAGCAGATATCCGTCGTTGCTGGCGATCTCGACGACCTGCTTCGAACTGTCGAGGTGGAACCGTGCGGTCGTGTCCTGGACATACGCATGGGCATGATCGAGCCAGCTCTGCGAATACGACGAGAAGTAGAGATAGTCGGTGAAGATGAACTCGGCCGATTCGAACTCGGCGAGCTGGACCAGAAGGCACTTCGAGCACACGTACGCATGCAACGGGTAGAACACTTCTCGTCGATCCAGTTGATCGGCGGCAAGATACGAGTTGGCGAGCGGCGACATCCCGAGATCGCAGAACGACTGCTCCAGAGGGGTGCCGCAGTGCCTACAGGGAGTACTCATGATCGTCCCCCTCGCCGCCCAGTCCGTCGTTCCAGATCTTCCAGGGGGCCTTGTCGTTGTCCCAGAGTTCGTTGAGGTAGATCTTGTCCCACAACGTGTCCATCCCGCGCCAGAAGCCGGGGTGCTGATACGCGGACAGTTCACCGTCGGTCGAAAGCCGCTCCAGCGGAGCCCCTTCGAAGACGGTGTCGTCGCCGTCGATGTAATCGAGGACGGACGGTTGGGCCACGAAGAATCCACCGTTCACCCAGCCGCTGCTGCCCCGGGGCTTCTCCTCGAACTGCACCCGGTCGTCCTCCATCCGCAGTGCGCCGTAGCGGCCGGGCGGCTGGACGGCGGTGACCGTCGCGATCGAACCGGACTCCCGATGGAACTCGGCGACCCGGCGGATGTCCACGTCGGTGACACCGTCTCCGTACGTGAAGGAGAAGACGTCGTCGCCGATGTGCTCCTTGGCCCGCAGCAGGCGTCCACCGGTCATGGTGGAGGCGCCCGTGTCGAGCAGGGTGACGGTCCACGGCTCGGTCTTGGACGAGAGCGTCTTGGTCGTGTCGGTGGCCAGATCGATCGTCACGTCGGACATGTGCAGGAAGTAGTTGGCGAAGTACTCCTTGATCATGTAGCCCTTGTAGCCGAGCAGGATGATGAATTCGGTGACCCCGGCTTGGCCGTATATCTTCATGATGTGCCAGAGGATCGGTCGCCCACCGATCTCGACCATGGGCTTGGGCCGGCTCTGCGATTCCTCGCTGATTCGAGTGCCCCGCCCACCGGCGAGAATGACGGCCTTCATGAGAGTTCCTTACGTAGTCGAAGAATGGTGTGTAGTACGTCGCACACCCGGTCGACCTGCGCTTCGGTCAACACGAGCGCCGACGGCAGATTGATCGAGCGCGAAGCGATGTCGTACGCGATTTTGTTTCGCCGCGCCGCAGTCGTCGCGGTGTGGTATTGCGAGAAGGCGGGCAGTGAACTCAATGGCGGCAGGAAGGGGCGAGTATCCACCGAATGCAGATCGAACAGCTCCATCATTCGGCGGGCACGCAGGCGATAGTCCGGGTGGAGAACGGCGGTGACCATCCAGAATGTGTTCGTGAGGCCGTCCCGCCGGTGATTGAGCTCCAAGCCGGGAACGTCCGCGAGACGTTCCTCGTACCATTCGAAGATCTGCCGCTTCTTGTCCAGGAGCTCATCGATGCGGGCCAGCTGGGCACGTCCGAACGCGGCCTGCAGACTGCTCATCTTGTATTTGAAACCCAGCTCCTCGGTGGTGAAGAACCGGTGGTCCGCCGGTGTGCGACCGTGGTCGCGCAACCGGTGGATCCGTTCCGCGAGGTCGCTCCGATCCGTCACGACCAGTCCACCCTCACCGGTCGTCAACGTCTTCGTGCCGTGGAAGCTGACCGTTCCGATGTCGCCCAGCGTGCCGGCGAATCGCCCGTCCAGCTTTCCGCCGATGGCCTGGGCGGCGTCCTCGATGATCGGAATGCCGGCGGCGACGGACCGGACGGCGGCCATGTCCGGTATCCCGCCGTACAGGTCCACCGTGACGATGGCCGCGGTCCGGGAGGTGACACACCGTGCGAGCGATTCGGGAGACAGGCACCAGGTGTCTGCGTCGATGTCGGCGAAGACGGGGGTCGCGCCGACATAGGTGACCGGCGCCGCCGTCGCCACCCACGTCGATTCCGGCACGATCACCTCGTCGCCGGGACCCAGACCGAGAGCGAGCATCGCGAGATGCAACGCGGACGTGCAGTGCGGCACGGCCGCGGCGAATTCGGTGCCGAGGTAGTCGGCGAACTCGGTCTCGAAGAGGCCGACCGATTCGCCGGCGTGGGTGTACCAGTCGTTTGCTGCCGCCTCGGCGACGTACCGGACCTCGAGATCGGTCACCCACGGACCGGCTACCGGGATGCGGTCCTGCTCGCGCCCTGCGGCCCGCTCTTCGACGGCCGGAACCGTCCTCGGCTCGATCATGTTGCCACCCAGCGCAGATCGGCGTCGAGCCGACCCAGGTCGAGGTGCTGCTGGATGGTCCTCAGCCGGAAGAATCGCGGTCCTTCGAAGCGCTCCGCGGTCATGGCGCCGTCGGAATACGCCACCCACAACTCCTCGATTCCCTGGCGAAGAGTCCACTGGGGGCGGTAACCCGGCAGCTCCCTCTCGATCTTGGAGAAGTCGACGCGGTAGTCACGGATGTCGGGCATGGCACCCTCGGAATATCCGACAACGCAATCGGGCACGACCTCGGCGACGAGTCGCGCGACGTCGAGAACCTGATAGTTCTCGCCGACCCGCCCGACGTTGAAAGCCTGATCGTGGACGACGTGTCTCGGCGCTGCGAGCACTCGAGCGAATGCGTGCGCGATGTCGAGGACATGGACGAGTGGCCGCCACGGCGTGCCATCGCTCTGCAGCAGCACCTTGCCCGTGGTCATCGCGTGCCCGAGCAGGTTGTTGACGACGACGTCCGCACGCAGCCGGCGTGAGAAGCCGTACGCCGTCGCGTTCCGCAGATACACCGGCGAGAAGTCGTCGTCCGCGAGCAGGGACAATTCCTGCTCGACGCGCACCTTCGACTCCCCGTACGGCGTCACGGGGTTGAACGCCGCCCCTTCGTCCAACTCGAGATCACTGCCGGCGCCGTACAGGCTGCAGGAGGACGAGAAGACGAACCGGCCGACACCCGCCGCCTTGGCCGCCTTCGCGAGCCGGACGGATCCGGCGAGGTTGATGTCGTACGTCAGGCTCGGATCGATGTCGGAAAGTGGATCGTTCGACAGCGCGGCGAGGTGGACGACGGCATCGAATCCTTCGAGATCCGCCGGGGTGACGTCTCGGACGTCGATGTTCAGCATCGGCAGCGGTTCGGGAGGCGCGAGGAAGTCGCAACCGTCGAAGTAGCCGGTGTCGAGGCCGACGACCTCGTGTCCGAGGCCGACGAGCAACGGAGTCATCTCGACGCCCAGGTAACCCAGGTGTCCGGTGACCAGAATTCTCATGGGTGATGATGTGCTGTCGGACATTTCACCGGCTCCTCGATGATCGCTCTACGTGACTTCGAGTACGGACGGGTCGAATACGAGGACGCCGTCGGTGCTGCCGCCCTCGTCGTACAGCGCGACGATCTCGTCGGGTACCCGTTCGTAGGTGTCGGCGCGCAGGTAGTCGCGGACGGAGGTGCCGGTCGAATGGGAATCGACGTTCGGGGGTCCCGCTTTCGCGATCAGATCGTCGAGGCTGATCGTGCGGAAATCGAAACTGAATCGGGCCTGACCGGTCGTGTTCGGCACCGTCGCGTGTAGTTGGGCGCCGGAGAACGACAAGATCGATCCGACTTCACCGACGATCCGGACCTCGCTGCCGGGATCCTGTCCGCTGAGCCGGGGGTGCGGCCGCGGGTCCTCCTTGATGTAGAGCGCGGCATCGCGGCGGGAGGAACGATTCCATTCGTAGGCATCGAACTGGGCGCTCGAATTGTCGGTCGGCCGCTGCCAGAATTCGGGGTGGAACGCCATGCAACTCTTGTCCGTCACGCCGAGGATCGGTGCCCACCAGTTGTTCTGGCACTGTGGTGAGGAATACCAGGTGTCGCGGTGCGGCGTGTAGTTGTATCCCAGACCTGCCGCGAGATAGGAGGCCGGCGGCACGGCGCGCAATTTGGGCACGTCGAAGTACGTCCGGGTGATGTCTGCTCCGAGGTCCACGAGTACGTTGCGCAGGAGTTCCTTGGAATGGGGATGGTGGGTGAAGCCGGTCTTCAGCGGCCCGAGGATGCGCACGTATTCTTCGACCGGCAGGTCGTCGTGCGCGGTCAGAGGATTGTGCGCACCGAAGGCGGCTTCGATCAACTCCCAGGCGAATTCACTGAAGGCGCGGATCGAGTCACGGGGCGGGAAGCAGAACACCTCGCCCGAGAAGATTCGCTCACGTCGGGCCTCGTCCGTGACGTCGGACTCGGTGGAAATAACGAATGCCATGGGTCTGTCCTCACATCTTGTCGATACTCGGTAACTGTCGGAGGCCGCGTCGAATGTCGCTCGACGGCATCGCCGTCCGCCGCCTGGTGTGCTGTGGCGCGGACGGGCAGGCAACCATCAGGGTCTCGCGCTTCGCTGTGAGCGCGGCATCCGATTTCGCCATAGTGTTGATCTCCCGCCCCGGCCCCCACCGGCCTACTTGCCTCGAAGGGGGCGTTGTCGGCTCGGGTTCCGATCAGACCAGTCTTCCACATTTGTAGACCAAAACAAACCTCTTCCCTGTTATTGGCAGACTCTTTGTTCCTGACTTTCTTTTCCGGTTTCTCAGCCGCCGGTACCGACGGCTCCCGAACCGGAGCGATCGAACTGGTAGACAATGGTGTGCTCGTCCTGTAGCCGAATCGACCACTGCGGACTGTGCCGGAACTGACCTTCGAATCTCGCTACTGCCTCCGGGGTGAAGTACCGGTAATAAGCGATGGCATCGAGTGCCTGCGTCGTGAACACGAAATAGGTTTCTGCACTGCTCGATTCCGCAACCAATGTGATGTCCTCGAACTGGTGGGCATCGGGAAAGTCCTTCGGGAATTCCGGCCAGCGGTCGACGATCGGCGTGTCGAAGTCCTGATCGTGCTTGGCCAGATCCGCGTAGTCCGCGGTGGCGCGACTGGGGAAGCCCGCCGAATCCAGACTGGTGATCATGGCGGGGCCGTGGATGTCCGCCGTCAAGTCGTCGAAAAGGGTGACCTGCGACCGATACTCCACGACGAGCGACCACAGACCGTAATAGCCTTGCAGCCCCGCGACGGCTGCGCCACCCAGGGCGGCGGCGGCGACCAACGCGGTCGCCCGTTGGAGCCCAACATGACGACCGGTGCGGGTAATCGCAGCGAGGAATAGGGGAGCGATCAGGATCGCGCACCCGGGCAGCGCGTACAGGTACACCCGGAAGATTGCCTCGCCGCCGTAATTCTGCAGAAAGAGAAGGGAGAACGAGCTGAAGGCGATGATCACCGGCGCGAGGAACGGCCGGCCCTGACGCCACCACACGATGATTCCGACGACGGCGAGCACGATCACCGCGGCCGACAGTCCTCGGCACACCGTGGACGTGAAGAGCTTGCCGAGGGAACCCGCGTACTCGACGTTGCTGGACCCGTTGGCGACGGGGTTCGCGCCCGAGAACAACCCGTGCGGGAGCACGATGTACATGCGGGGTACGAGGTAGCCGACGAGCATCGCCAGGTACGGGACGGGGAGCCACCACGGCCGGATCTGCCGGGTCACCACGAGCGCCATGATGACCCCGAGCAGCCAGTACGGCGTCAGTTGGTGCGTCGGGATGAGGGCGGCGAACGCGAGGAGAGCGATGTACCCCGCATGGTGACAGGTCCGGGAGGCGATGAGCAGGGCCAGGATGCCGACCGCCATCAGCAGTGCGAACGCCTGGGGGGCGAAGTAGTCCTGTCCGACCCAGTTCACCAGTTCGATGATCATCGCCGCGGCGAGCGCATGCCGGATCCCCAGCCCCAGCAACATCGCCAAGGCTCCGACGAGCAACGCCAGCAGGGCATGGATCACCGGGGCGAACCACTGTGCGACCAGAAGCGAGTCGACGGACGTGATCTCGCCGAACCATGCGAATGCCGTGAAGAAGGCGGGCCACTCGCCGTACACGTCGATACCGCGTGGCGGAAGCGTCTGATGCTGCTGGAGATAGTCGACTACGCCGATGTGCTTGTAGGTCCAGGTGTAGATCGGAGCCTCGGTGATCAGGCTGACGGTCGCACGTTGGACGACGATCACTGCGCCGATGATCGACGCGGCGGTGACGAGGTGGTTCCTCCGCAGCGCCCAGGCGAACACCCCGGCCAGGGATGCGACGACGAGGACGAGTCCCGGCCCTGTACCGACGGCCAGCAGGCCGAACTCGGAATAGGGCACGCTGATCAGCCCCGGCAGGACAGCCAGCCAGGCCCCCAGCATTGCCATCGTCCACAGCAGGGGTGCGTTGCCGCGCAGTGCCGTTGCCCGGGGGAGGGCCGGGACGAGGGTGGCGAATCCTCCCGCGCGCCGCGCGTGGAGAAGGGCGGAGAGGGCGACGCCGGTGACCAGGGTCACGAGGATCGGCACGGGAACCCAGCGATTCGCCCAGCCGAGTACCGCGGTGAAACCTGTCATCATCGACAGACCCGTCACGGGTATCGCGGCAGCGACGGCGGGCGCCTGGAGCCGCATCCATGTCACCACGGCAAGTCCCGGCCCCGTGAGGATGAACGTCGCGAGCAGAATCGCGCGCAATTCCGGTGACAGCGGGGCCAATGCGAGCGCACCGGCCGCCGCCGACATCAAGGCGAGGATGTCGTAGCGACCTGACTCCGCTGCGTCGGTCGCAGTCGCGGTCGCCACCGCCGCGCCCCGGGGCGTGTCGAGCAGAGGCGCGGACCTAGTCACCGGTAACACGTACCCAGTCGACGACCATCGCGGCCGGGAATGGTGTGCTGCCGTCGGGAGGGCCGGGCCATTCTCCGCCGACGGCCACGTTGAGCAGGAGGAAGAACGGCTTGTCGAACACCCACCGTTCGTCCGGCGGGAGGCCCGCCGCGGTGACCGCGCCGGTGATCTGGCCGTCCACCCCGAACGTCACCCTGCCGGGAGCCTTCTCCACCCAGTAGGTGTGGAAATCGTCCACGAAGGTGTTCGCCACGTCCGTGGTCGGGCCGGCCTGCCAGTCGCCGCCGGTCGTCCTCGGCCCGATCACACTGCTGTACAGCTGGCCGGCACCACTGATTGTCTCGACGACGTCTATCTCGCCGCTGTCCGGCCAGCCGACGACTCCGAGGTCCGTGCCGAGCAACCAGAAGGCCGGATGCATTCCCGCTCCGCGCGGGAGTTTCGCGCGCGCCTCGGCGCGGCCGTACAGGAGGGACGTGCGTCCCTGCGTCGTCACGCGGGCGGACGTGTATTCACCGCCGTCGTTGCGGGCCTCGATCACGAGGTGCCCTGCGCCGTCCAACCGGACGTTCGACGGGGCGGACGTGTAGGTCTGGGCCTCGCCGTTGCCCCAGCCGCCGCCGCCCGTGTCGTACGACCACCACTGGGGGTTCGGCGGCGTCCAGGCGGGGCCGTTGAAGTCGTCGAACATGAGCGCCTGCCGCTTCTGGTACGACGAGACCGACTGCACTGCAAGGTCTGTGGGCGGAGCTGCCGCCTGCGCGATCAGTACGGCGCTCACGCCGATCAGCGACGCACGGGCCGCTCGAACCCACGATCGTCTACTCAACTCGCTCACCTCCCGGATCGTCTGCGGGAATCTCGTCGTACCCGCGCTCTTGTGAGGCCCGTCGAAGCCACAGGATCACCGGGCCGATCAGAACCAGCGCCGATACTGCCTCGGCGGCAAGGTAGGCCCAGCCGACGCCGACGACACCGACGGCCCGGGTGCCGATCAGGGAACCGGCGACGATGATCGACGTGGAGAGGCCACGGACGACCAGTGCCAACGTCAGTCTGCGGTGCACCCGCGCCAGTCCCTCGTAGACTGCGCCCACCACGGACAGGGGAATGAACACGCCGGCCAGGTAGAGCAAACCGGTGCTGTGGATTCGATACTCGGCGCCGACGACACCGAGGAGGAGGGGACCGACGACCACCAGTCCCGCGCCGCCGGCACACGCCACCACGGCGAGGGTGCGCACCAGTCGTCGGGACAGCGACGCGACCCTGCCCGGGTGGGCGGCGACTTCTGCCACGTATGGGCTGACGACCAGGTGCACCATCAGATACAACGCGCTGATCATGGCCCATGCGATCGCGAAGTACGCATTAGCCTCCGCGCCGACCTGCGTGACGACGATCAGCGGCACAACCAGCGGTCCGATCGCCCACAGCGCCGTGATGCCGAAGGACGAACCGAAGTACGACCACAGTTCACGGCGGGGCGGCAGGCTCGGTGCCGCGAGGAATCGGGGGTGGGAGCGGGATCGTCGGTGCAGCGCAACCAGAATGCACAGTGCCGCGGCCGCTGCGGTCGCACCCCACGCAGACACGATGGACACGGCCACGTCGGTGCCTGCCACTGCGAGCAGGACGACGAGCTTGGCCGCGGCATGGAAGGCGTTCTTCGCGGCCGACCACCTCGCCACTCCGAGTCCGGCGGTGGCCTTGTCCTGCAGCGTGAACACCCCGAGGACCATCACGAACACGGGGAAACAGACCATCGCCCAGCCGGATTGGAACAGCGGGTCGCGGGGGCCGAACACCACGAGCGCCGTCCCCGACAGGAGGGAGGTTGCAGCAACCAGGAGGAAACCGTGCTTGAGCAGTGCTCCGGTGTGGGTGCCCGCCAACGGCAGGAACCGCTCGTACATCGTGTCGATGCTGAGAATCGACAATGTCGACAGCATCACGGCGGACGTGATCAGCGCCGAGGCCACCCCCACTTCGTGTGCGGGGAACAGCCGGGCGGCCGCGGCCCAGAAGGCGAGTCCGAGAACGCCCGCCAGGACGTTGGCGAGAATCAGGGAGTTGGTGTTGAGGCGCAGGTTCCGCTCGGCCGGGTGTTCGGAGTCGACCCGCCGCGTCTCGATACGTGGAACGCCGGGGGTCACGGCTCGACCATCGGATGGTGGGGAACTGCAGTCGACCGCGGCGCCTGCTGTTCCCGCAGCGGCGCGGCCGCCCGTCCTTCTCTCCGCGCCTGCCGATACGCCCAGGGGCCCTTCACGATCGATCTGACGGTGGTGGAACCGATTCCCGGCGGCAGGAGCCCCGCGAGGTCGGCCGGCGGAGCCGTTTCCTTCGACGAGGAGCGGAGGTGGCGGACGAGCGCGCCGCCGCGCCGGGCCGCTGTGGTCGCCGCGAGCGTGGCCATCTTGCGATCACCGGCGATCTTCGTGAGCCACGCTCCGAGTCCGAGTCCGTAGCCGCGGGACTGGACGAGAAGGCCTTCGCTGTCGGAGCGGTGTCGATGCCACACGATCGCCGCCGGATCGTGAACGAGTTGGCGCCCCGAGCGGAGAATCCGGAAGAACATGTCGATGTCCTCGCCCCCGCCCGTCGGCGCACCCGCGCCGAGCGCCTCGTCGAAACCGCCGAGGCGGCGAACCACGTCGCGTTCCACCGCGAAGTTTGCGCCGGTTCCGTAGCAGCGAACGGTGAAGGGAAACAGGGGAACATCGTCGGGTGGCTTCGCCCACTCGAAGATGCGGGCGTCGGTGGAGTCCGACCAGCCGACCCGTCGATCGAAGTAGGCCTGCGCCGGCGTCCGGATCTCGCCGGCGGGGACCATCCCGGACACGCACGAGACCGACGGCCCCCGGCGGAAACCCTCGACCAGCGCGGAGAGCCAATGCCGATCGACGACCACGTCGTCGTCGGTGTACGCGACGATGTCACCCGTGGCCGCCGACAGTCCGGTGTTCCGCGCCCGGGACAGCCCCGGGAGAGGCTCACGGATCAGGCGCACCCGCGGATCCGCGAGACCGAGCACGTACTGGCGGGTGGCGTCGGTTCTGGGGGCGTTGTCGACGACGAGTACGTCGAACGACGGGTAGTCCACCGCAAGGACGGATCGGAGGGCAGCGCGCAGCATCGACACCCGG
The DNA here is from genome assembly GCF_042673295.1 of Rhodococcus sp. NPDC057014. Classification (NCBI taxonomy): domain Bacteria; kingdom Bacillati; phylum Actinomycetota; class Actinomycetes; order Mycobacteriales; family Nocardiaceae; genus Rhodococcus; species Rhodococcus sp. NPDC057014. The sequence continues at coordinate 32,469 of NZ_JBHUSF010000005.1, read as the reverse complement.
TCGCGAGTGCACACGACGACCGTCACCGGCACTGCCTTCCCCTCGGCCACGCGAGCCGGACCGGCCTGCACAGGGCGGTCCGACTCGGTGACCCGCAGTCCCGCGACTCGGCGCCTGAGCTCGCCGAAGTTCACGGAACCCTCCGACACCTCGATCTCGACGAACCCGAGCGGGCGTCCCTCGGCGCGCACGAGCAGTCGTGCCCGGCCGTAGCCCTCGGCGTCCGCCAACCGACAGCGGACCGGAATTCCCGTCGCTCGCCCGCTTCGGTCGGCATCCTCGATCGCGTCGACCCACACTTCACCTGTCCACACCGCACCGTCCCAGTCCGGCCGCTCGGGACTGTCCAGAGCCGGGCGGAGAGTGAGAGCGGGTGCGGCGGGATCCATCAGGTCCTCCCGGTATGCAGCCGGATGGCGGCCCTGCCCTGAACGTATCCGGCGGTCGTGACCGTCAGGCCCAACAGCACGACGGCTGCCCGCACGAGTCCGTCCCGTCGCATCGAGAGGCCTTCACGAAGCACCGCTCGTGGTAGGACGTGGAGGGTGTAGGTGCGCTCGCTGCTCAGCGCGTCCGATGCGGTGGTCAGCTCCGCGACGACGGCCTTCGACAGTCCTTCGTGATGGCATCTCCGCACGAAATATCGCAGGGTGGCCCGGTCCGCCGACACGTGGTGCTGCACCCGCATGTCCGGATCGAACAGGATCTGGTTGGAGCTCCTGTTCGCCCGGACGCGGATGCAGAGTTCGGTCTCCTCACCGCCGACGGGAACGGAGCCGACGCGGCCCACTTCGGATCTGAATCCGCCGACGGCGTACAGAACCGAGCGGCGCATCGACATGTTGCAGCCGATGGGGTTGCGGACGGGGGCGACCCGCGTCGGCTGGCCGACGTAGCTGCAGCCGACGACCCAGTCGAACTCCTCCGGAAACCACGAGGGACGGGCCCCGGACCAGCTCGGGACTGCGTACCCGCCCACGCCGGCAATTCCGCGATTCCGGTAGTGATGCATGAGGGCCTGCGTCCACCCCGGCTCGGCGCGGGCATCGTCGTCGACGAACGCGACCACGTCGCCGTGGGCGGCTCGGACGCCGGTGTTGCGTGCCCCGGACAGTCCCCGGGTATCCGCGTTCGCCAGGACCGTCACCCGCTCGTCCGTGCGGAATCGGTTGCACGCGCGGACATACAGCTCGTCGCAGTGATCGATCACCAAGATGAGTTCGGGATCGGGCCCGTCCTGGGACAGCACCGACTGCACCGAGCGGCACAGGTCGAACCAGCGCCGAGTGGTGAAGGCGCAGATGACGACCGAGAGGGATTCGGCCGGGCCCGCATCGAATTCGTCGGTCGCGTCCGAAAGCGAATGCCCGGTGGCCGGGACCTCATCGGGCAACGTAATCACCGCGATCGCGGGATCGCCACGAGTAGACGGACCGGCGAGTGAGTGAGGTCGGCCGCTCGACTGAATTCGCGGTCGTCTTCGTGCCGTTGCGGTGTTCCATCCGGACTGTGCGCAGTACCCGGAAACCGTCGCGCACCACGTTCAGGTTGCTCTTGCCGCTGATCCGGCGCCGCTCGAAGCTCGGTATCTCGACGATGCCGAGGCCGGAGGCCGCCATCCGGACGTTGATCAGCGTCTCGATTTCGAAGCCGTCACCCCAGTGGGCGTCGGGACGGTCCGTCGCGGGCAGCGACATCACGCTGACGTGCCGGCGCCAGAACGCGTTGTAGCCATAGCAGAGGTCGGTGAACGAGACAGCGAATTCCATGTTGACGAAGGAATTCAGCATCCAGTTGCCCAGCCGGCGGGTGAACGTGATGTCTGCGCTTCCACCGCCGGCGATGAACCGGCTTCCTTTCGCGAAGTCCGCACCGCGGACCAGCGCGTCGACGAACGCCGGGATCTCGGCGGGGTCGGTGGACCCGTCGGCGTCGATCATCACCACGATGTCGGAGGTGGCATGCAGGAAACCACAGGCCAGCGCATTGCCCTTGCCTTTTCGGGTCTGTGTCAGGATCTTCGCCTGGGGCCACAGCCGTCGCGCGACGGCCACGGTGTCGTCGACGGAGTTGCCGTCGACGAACACGAGTTCGTCGATGCCAGCCGGCATCCGGGCCGCGACGAAGGGCAGATTCTTCGCTTCGTTCAGTGCCGGCATCACCACCGACACGGACGGCCTCGGCGTAGTTTTCCTCGGATTGCCGTTGGGGTGAATCTCGGTCACGTGTGCATCCATCGCCTTCACGTCCGTTGCGTCATAGGGGCTTTCGAGTGCCCGTGTGCTGCTGAAGTCTGGGTTCTCTCCGGATGATCGCTACGGTCCGGAGTCTGTTCGTTGCGGTGATCTGTACGTGTCCAGGCGGATTCATCCCGGCCGTTCCCGGCCTTTCTCCGATCCGAGTGCACGCCGGCGCCTCGATGCGCGGAGCGCGCTGAGTGCGAACAGCAGACTTCGCCGCATCTGCATGTCGTACGAATTGATCCGGCCCATTACTCGGTCAGACAGCGGGATCTGCCATTCGGGATCGTGGATCAAACGACTCGTGAACTCGAGCTGCTGGGCGAGCTGCGAACGTGCCGAGGTCAATGCGGTGTTCGAATCGCTGCCGATCCGGAAAGATGCCAGGGTGCGCGGCACACCGACGAAGTCGCCCTTTCGAACGAGCCGCGACCACAGGTCGAGCTCCATCGGAAAGAGAAGCTCGCCCCGGAACCCGCCGCACCGGTCGAAATCGACTCGGCGGAACATCCCGGCCACCGGAGGACCAATGGGGTTGCTGCCACTCCGGACGATTCGCCGGACCACCGTTTGTCCCGAATTTCGCCCGACGATTCCCCCGAGCCCCCGGGCCGGCCGGAGCAGCGCGCCCTCGTCGTCGATGAAATCGGTCCGCACGGACACGAGCGCTACGGCGTCGTCGGCCTCGAGCACCGCGGCTTGTGTTGCGATGCAATCGGGCTCGATGGTGTCGTCGGCGCACACGAGCTTGACGAATCGTCCCCGGCTCTCGCGTATCGCGAGGTTGAAATTGTCCACCATCGGCACCGTCGCGTCGTTCCGGATGATCCGGACGCGGTCGTCGTGGACGTTCTCCAGGATGTCGCGGGTGCCGTCCGAACTGTCGTTGTCGACGATCACGATTTCCAGGTCGATGAAGGTCTGCGCCAGAACGCTGTCGAGCGTTGTCTGCAGATGACGCTCCGCCTGATAGGCAGGAATGCACACAGAGACGGTCGGTGGTCGGTCCCGGTCTCGGCCCGGGACGGACCTTGTGTCGGCCTCGCGCCTCGATGTATGCGCGGTGTCCGAATTCGTCACCATGCTGTTCTCCCACCCCGGCCCCGCACCCGTCGATTCGCACCGTGGTTACAGCGTTTCTCGGCTTGGGTTCCGATCAGACCAGTGTTCCACATTCACTGTCAGAAACATACCTTTTCCCTGTTATCGGAAGAATTACTCAACCGTATTCAGGTTTTTCCGAAAATGGTTCTCGTTTGCCTGCACGGGGGCGCGTCCGCGCAACGTGGAATGCCGAAAATCCGTTGCCCGCCGCTGTCGCGGTCCGTAGTGTCACGAGGCTTTGTCCACCCGTCGACAGAAGGAGTTCTTTTCGTCATGGAACCTGTCACCGAACACGACATTCGCTCGTCGTTCATCAATTGCTCCAAGGGCGACGCCAAGCGCCTGCCGGTACCTCGTGACCTGGACGATCGGCCGTGGGAGGACCTCGACTTCCTCGGCTGGAGCGACCCGTCGTTTCCCGGCCGCTGTTATGTCGTCGTACCGCGGGAGGGTCGACTGGTCGGCGTGGCGCTGCGCTACGAGACGGGCGGTTACCGCCGCGCGCAGATGTGCACGGTCTGCATGACCACGCACGCAAATGGCGGCGTCTCGCTGATGACTGCGCGTAAGTCGGGGGAGTCCGGGCGCCGGGGCAACTCGATCGGCACGTACATGTGCGCCGACCTCGCCTGCTCGCTGTACGCGCGCCGGAAGAAGTCGCCCGCGCTGGGCAGGCAGTACCGCGAGGATCTCGAACCGGAGGAGAGGATCGCGCGGGTTCGCGACAACCTCGACGCGTTCATCTCGCGGGTCTACGGGCGCGGCGGCGCCGAGAACTGAAGTGGGCGAATGCCTTCGCCATGATCGGGGTGGTGACGAGCATGATGATCAGCCGCAGCACCTGCGCGGCCGCGACGAACGTGACGTTGGAGGAGGTGGAGGCCGACACGGCCAGCACCGCCGCCAGACCGCCGGGGGTGGTGGCGAGATAGGCCTCGAGGAGGCTCGCGCCGGTGAGGTGGGCGAGAAGGATGCCCAGGCCCGCGCACGCCGCCCCGACCAGGAAGGTGAGCAGCGCGGCGTACGGCAGGATCCGTCCGATCGCCCGTAAGCTCGCCCGGTCGAATGCGAGCCCGGCCTGCCAGCCGATGAGGATCAACGCGGCCGTCATCAGCATCGGCGGGACCGAGACCGCGTCGCTCCAGCCGCCGAGTTCGAATCCGGCGCTCACCGCCAGCGGCCCCAACGTCGCGGGTGCGGGCAGTCTCAGAAGGGACGCCGCAGCGGTGCCGCCCACGATGAACAGTGCCAGGAACGGCAGTGCCACATACCATTCGGCGCCGCCGCCGTCGGTGGCCGTCGCCGTTCCGGTACCGGTATCCGCGCGGAAACCGAACGTGACGATCATCGGCATCGACACGACGACGAGCGCCACCCTGAGATATTGCACCACCGCGACGATGCGGTCGTCGCCGCCGAGTTCGCGGGCCATCGCGACGAGACCGGTGGCGCCGCCCGCCGTCATGGCCAGGGATCCGGTCACCGCGTCCACGTCACGATGGAGCGCGAGGAGGGCGCCGGCCGCCACGCTGATCACCAGGGTCGCGGCCGCGATCGAGACCACCGGCACCCACAGCGAGCCGAGGGCCGCGATCGTCTCCCGGTGCACCATCAGTCCGACCGCACTGGCCAGCACGCCCTGGGCAAGCTTGCCCAGCGGGCGGGGCACTCGGGACGGACCCCGTCCGGTGACGGCCAGGGCCGCCGCGACTATCAGGGCCGCGAAAAGGCCGGCCGCCGTGAGTCCGATGCTCTCGCCGAGGGCCCAGCCGCCGGCCGAGAGTGCGATCAGTGCGGCCCATCGGAGTCCGTGACGACGCAGTCGGGATGCGCGCGTCGGCACGGTCCGTTCGGGGGCGTGCACGTCGTTCACGATCGGGCGCCTTTGTCGGGATGCTGTTCTTCGATGGTGTGCATTAACGTATACCTTAGCCGATGCCATTGCGAACGTTAGAATGTATGCATGGCGGGCGAGAGCAAGAGCGAACAGGTATACGGGCAGCTCAGGGCGGACATCCTGAACGGGGTTCTGTCGCCGGGGCAATCGCTGAGTGCTCTCGACGTCGGCTCGCGGTACGCGGCGTCCCGTACCCCCGTCCGTCAGGCCTTCCTTCGACTCGAAGCGGAAGGGCTGGTCACGCTCGTCGACCGGCAGGGCGCCCGGGTCGCCCCCATCTCCATCAAGAGCGTCCGCGACCTCTTCGAACTACGCATCCTGCTCGAGGCGGCCGCGGCGCGTATGGTCGCCGAGACCGTCGCCCGGGACTCCGCGGCCCGGCAGCAGTTCGAAGAGGTAGCGGAAGCACTCGAGGCGATCTCCCGGGAGGAGCCGTCCGAGGACCGGCGCGATCGCTACTACGCACTCACCGAAACCTACGACCAGGCGGTCATCGCGCACACCCGGAACGCGCAGCTGGCCCGCTCGATCGCCGAACTCCGTCCGCACACCGAGCGGCTGCGCAACATCGCCCACTCCCGCCCCGACCGCCTGGACGTCTCGCTGGCCGAGCATCTGTCGATGTGCCGTGCGATCCTCTCCGGCGACGGGGCCGCCGCTGCCGCAGCCTGCGCCGAGCACCTGACGCAGACGCAGCAGACCATTCTCGCGGCGGTGGTCGATCCTCAGGGAACCGGTGTCTCCATCGACCTGGTCACCGCGTAGCCGGCGCGGTCAGAGCGCGAGGATGGCGGGGACGCTGAGGACCGCCACGTAGTACCCCATGAACAGGACACCGGCGTGGATCTTGAACGCCCGCGACAGCAGACCGCCGACGAGTCCGACAGTGAGGGTGACGGCGAGCCCGAGGATGCCGCCCTCCCACACGCTGATGACGACGACCAGGCCGGTGAACGTGGCAATGATCGCCTCGTGGCTGACGTACCGGACGACCAGGGTGGCGGCGCGGTGGGCGAAGTTCATCGCGAACGGGTACGCGATGATCGCGGCGATCACGACCGCACCGAGACCGTAGAGCAGGAACTCCCAGTTGGTCAGTGCCGTGGACAGGTTGCGGATCTGCCCGGTGCCGTCGTCGGTGGTGAAGACCGGTGGCGCGTTGAACAGGGGAGCGGCCGGTCCTGCCGCGACCGGGCTGAGGGGCAGGCCGAACGCGATGAGCGGGATGAGCGCTTCGGCGATGTACGTCGATTCGGTGGTCCCGTTGCGGGCGGCGATGACCGACGTCAACCGGTGGTAGCCCTGCTTGACCCGGGATCCGACGACCTCACCCATGAGAACGGTCATCGCGACGGGGCTGAAGACGAATGTGGCGCTGGAGACGGTCGCCGTCGCGGCGACGTGCGCCGTCTGTTTGCGGTCGAGCATCCGGAACGGGTTCGGGAAATACCCGTTCCACCCCTTGATCTCCGGAGCGAGCCACACCGTCGCCGGTTCCTTGCGGGCCATGTCCTTTCGTCCCGACGCACCCAGCACGAGGAACAGGTCCGCGATGAGCGGACCGACCGCGATGCCGAGGAAATAGCTGATGTTGAGGGAGACGTCGTAGCTCTTCGTCAGCGACTTGAGCGCGAGGACGAGGACCACGAACGGCACGAGCGCGGCCACCCCGGACCATTTGCCCGGCGACGTGTAGGCGATCGCGACAGCGGCGACGAGGAACAACCAGGGCGCGATCGACTGGACGGTGTCGGCGACCGGTGCGAGCAGGGTGGCGAACAGCACCGCGACGGGGACGGCGATGAATGCGGAGATGATCGCACCCGAGATCGCCTTGCGCAGGGCGATGTGCGGCACGCCGAGGCTGCGCAGCAACCGCGCCTCGCGCATCAGCGGCACGGCCATCGTGTCGCCGGGGATGCCGAGCAGTGTGGTGGGCACCGCGTGGGTCATGTGCTTGGCGACGGCGCCGGCGAGGAAGAACGTGAATACCGCCGCGGGCGGGGCGCCGAGCAGGATGACCAGCAGCGTCAGCGGGGCGATGGTGGCCGTCTCGTCGGTCCCGGACACGAGCCCGATCAGGGAGAACACGACCGCGCCGATGACGCCGAGCGCGATCGCGACGAGGACGTCGTTGGTGAACAGCACGCTCATGGTCGTCCGCCCGTCCCGTGCGTCTCCGCCTCGGCGAACCGGTCGTAGAGGTCGAGATCCTTCAATTCCTGGACCGTCTGGGCAGGCAGGTCGCTGACCGACCCCAGCCCCTGACGTTCCTCCTGCAGCACCCGGATCACGTCGCCGACCTTGTCGCCCTCGGACGAGTCGACGGCGATGTTCCGCTTGGGGCGGAACAGCTTCCCGCTGACGACGCCCGCGACGAGGCATGCGGCGATGCCGACCAGAAGCGCATACGCGTCTGCCAGAGACGAATCCGTGACGAAGGAGTTGAAGAACGCGGTGGCGCCGAGGAGCGCGCAGACGCTCACGACGATACCGATGACGACGGAGACGGCGAGATCTCGCCCGGCCGCCGTGTCGCCCCACACCTCGAGGTAACGAGGCCGAGGCGTCTGATCGTCGGTGGGCGGGGGCGCCTGCGAGGCGGGCTGGCTTTCGATGGACATCGTCTGTGCTTCCGTGTGAGGGGTGTCGTGCGCTAGGAGAGTGCGGCGGTCAGGGCCGTCGCCACCCGAGACGGGCTGGGACGGCCGATGTGCCCGGTCATCCAGCGGGAGGTGTCGGTCAGGGTATCGAGGTCGATGCCCGTGCTGATGCCGAGGCCGTGCAGCATCCACACCAGGTCCTCGGTGGCGAGGTTCCCGGTGGCACCCTTCGCGTACGGGCACCTGCCGAGGCCTCCCGCCGCGGTGTCGAATTCGGTGACTCCCGCGATCAGCGCGGCGTGGACGTTGGCGAGTGCCTGGCCGTACGTGTCGTGGAAGTGTCCGGCGATGGAGTCGACCGGCACACCGGCGGCCACGACGGCGTCGAGCACGGCTCGGACGTGGCCGGGGGTGGCGACGCCGATGGTGTCACCGAGCGAGATCGACGTGCATCCCATGCCTGTCAGTTCCGCGGCGATGTCGGCGACACGGCCGGGATCGACCCGTCCCTCCCACGGATCGCCGAAGCACATCGAGATGTAGCCACGGGCGCCGATTCCTTCGGTGCGCGCACCCGCGACCACCGGCCGGGCGTTGTCGAGCGCCCCGGCGACGGAGGTGTTCAGGTTCTTCCGGGCGAACGTCTCGGTGGCGCTGACGAAGACGGCGATCTCCCGGGCGCCCGCGGCAAGTGCCCGTTCCAGCCCCCGCTCGTTGGGGGCCAGCACGACCTGGCGGACGTCGTCGGGAAGGTCGGCTTCGGCCATGAGTGACTCGGCGTCGGCGAGTTGCGGAATCCATTTCGGGGAAACGAAACTCGTCACCTCGAGTGATCGGACCCCGGCGGACACGAGCCGACGGCAGAACTCGGCCTTGACCGCGGTGGGGACGAGGGTTGACTCGGCCTGGAGCCCGTCGCGCGGTCCGACTTCGTAGACGCGGACCGCGGAGGGAAGCGCGGGGTCGGCGAACGCGTGGGGCGCCGGACGCCACACGGGTTCGGGATTCGCGGGGGTGGTCATGTCAGTGTCCGGAACGGAGGTCGGCGAGCACCTTTTCCGCGTGCTCGACCCGGATGCGCTGGTCGTCGATGAGCCGCGTGACCACCAGATCGAGTTCGTCGCCGGTGGCGCCGGCCGAGGCGGCGATGGTGCGGGCGTGCAGACTCATGTGGCCGCGCTGGATGCCCTCGGCGGCCAGCGCCCGGCAGGCGCCCAGGTTCTGCGCGAGCCCGACCGCGACGATCACGTCCGCCAGCTCCGAGGCGGTGGAGACGCCGAGCATCTTCACCGCCGCCTGCGCGACGGGGTGCACCTTGGTGGCGCCGCCGACCAGTCCGACGGCCATCGGCACCTCGAGGGTGCCGGAGAGGTGACCGTCCGCTGTCTTCTCGAAGTGCGAGAGCGCCGTGTACCGGCCGTCCTCGGCGACCGCATGCGAGTGGCAGCCTGCCTCGACGGCGCGGGTGTCGTTGCCGGTGGCCAGGACGGCGGCGGTGATGCCGTTCATGATGCCCTTGTTGTGGGTCGCTGCGCGGTAGGGGTCGGATTCGGCGAGCGCGGACGCATGGACGATGTTGTCGACCACCTCTTCGCCGCCGAGCAGATCCCTGTCGAACACGGCCCGGGCCCGGGTGATGCGGAGGTCCGCCTTGTTCGTCAGGATCCGCAGCAACGAACGCCCGCCGGAGATTTCGGCGAGCCGGGGAGCGATCGCCTCGGCCATGGTGTTGACGGCATTGGCGCCCATGGCATCTCGCACGTCGACGTGGATGTGGACCACCACGTGCACGCCGGTGCGCGTCGGGACGAGTCGCGCGGTGAGGTCGCGGGCGCCGCCGCCGAATCGCACGAGCATCGGATCCTGGGCATTGGCCAGTTCGATGATCTCCGTGCGTGCCTCGAGCACCCGCAGCCGGGACGCCTCGGGGTCGGGGCAGTCGAGGATCTGGATCTGGGCCTGCATCACCGGATCGGTGCTGGAGGTGTGGAAGCCCCCGCGGACCCGCGCCATCCTGGCGGCGTTGCTGGCGGCGGCCACCACGGACGGCTCCTCGGTAGCCATCGGGACGAGGTAGTCACGCCCGTTGACGGTGAAATTGGTGGCGACGCCCACCGGGATCGCCATGACCCCGACGACGTTCTCGATCATGTGATCTGCTTGATCGACGCCGAGGCCCTGGCCGGGATCGAAGACGGCGACGTCGAGTTCGGACAGGCCGGTCCTCTCGGCGATCACGGTGCGGCGCTGCTGCGCGCTGGAATCCTTGAGACCCGGGATGCGGCTGTTGACGGGCACTGTGTTCCTCCACGTACTCACGGGCGGGGGCGTGTGGTGAGCCCCGACGGCAACCCTGTTCTGTGCTTCGGTTCACACAGTAGGACCACACCGACGACCCCGACATGTACTCATCGCACATGTTTTTCGGTCAGGAATGTGTGACCATCACTGTCCCCTGAGTTCGTCGAGACGCACCGCCGCCGAGATTCGGAACAGGTGCTCGTCGCTGCGCCACTCGGGCCCCAGCAGCATCTCGAGCCTGTTCAGGCGCTGCAGAATCGTGTTGGTGTGGTAGTTGAGGGCCCGCGCCGTCTTCGTCGGACTTCCCTCGTTGCGGACGAATGCACGCAACGTGGCGAGGAGGTCCGTTCCCTTGCCGTCGTCGTAGGCGCGTACCGGCCCGATCGTCGCGTCGATGAACGCGTTCAAGGTCCGTGCATCGGTGTCGAACAGCAGGGCGTAGGGCAGATACGCGTCGGTGCTGACCGCGGCGTCGGTGGTGCCGAGCGCGGCAAGTAGTCGGGAGGTGCGCAGCCCGGACTCGAATCGGGCCGGGAGCGCGTCCGGCGACTCCGCCCGGGGTGTCGTGATCGCCAGCACGGGACCGTGCAACATTTCGCGTAGGTGGCTGCGCAGGTCCGAGGTGAGCTCGGGCGGGGCGGTGGCGGTGAGAACCATCGCGACCACGCCCGCATGTTCCCCGACGAGACCGTGATCGCCGACGAAGGCGGTGGCCGCGCGGGCGGCGGTGGCACGATTCTCGGCCGAAACCGAGATCAGCACGACGGTGTCGAGGGCGGCGAGGGTGACTCGCTGGGCGCGTACCCGTCGTTCCAGGTCGCGGCGCCGCTCGGGTGCCGGGTCGAGCAGGTCTGCGACCAACTCGACGCGGGCCCGCAGGTCTGCGTCGGCCATCGCATTCTGCTGCAGCACCAGCAGTGCGCCGACCTGCGCGGCGCGTTCGATGGTGCGCTCGTCGACCGGGCCGAGTTCGAGGTCCCCGGCTCCGACCAGTACCGCGCCGAAATACAACTCGCCCGCGGTGACGGCGGCGACGATCGGCGTTCCGGGGTCGTCGACGCGAACGCAGTGGCCGGTGGTGCGGCTCGACGCAATGGCATCCCGCACGACCTGCGACAGCTGGACGGACTGTGGGTCGGCATCCGTCGGGTGGGAGGCGACGGGATGCAACTCCCGGTCGACGATCGTGACCGTGCGTCCGAGTGCGGTGGAGAGAGTGCCTGCAACCTGCTCGAATCCGCCACCGATCAGAACCGCCTCGATCAGTTCCTGGTGCACCACGGTGGAGCGGTCCCGCACCTGCAGATAGTCGGTCAGGCGGTCGAGCGCCGCGCGGGCCTCGTCCTCGGACCTGCGCACCTGGTCGAGGGTGCTCGCGGTCTGCAGCACCACCGATGCGTGATCGGCGAGCGCGGACAGTACGGCGATCTCGTCCGGGGTGAACGTGTGTTCCTGGCGGGTGGCGGCGAACAGGACGCCGAGCACGCGGCCGTCCGACAGCATGGGCACCCCGAGAATCGACACGATTCCCTCCGCGGAGACCGCGTCGTCGATCAGATCTTCGTGCGGTCCCTCCGCGTAGTCCTGGTAACGCAGAACCCATTGTGCAGCTCGGGAATCGGCGATCTGGCTGGCCAGTCCCATCCCCGGGGGAACGCGCAGGTGCTGGAACTGCGGCGTCACCGAGCCGACGGTCTTGCGGACGTTCAGTTCCCGGTTCGCCGGATCGAACTCGGACAGGTAGGTGACGTCGGTGCCCATCATCTCGTGGGCGCGGCTCACCAGCCGTCCGAGGAGTGCGTCGATGTCACGGAGTTCGGCGAGTTCGCGGGCACTCGAGAACAACACCCCGAGTTCGCGTTCGCGCCTCCGCAAACGGGTCAGCTCGACCTGGTGCCTGCGCACCTTCTCCGCGAACGCCGCCCTGTCGGCCGGACCGGCCGCGACCTGCTCGAGCGCCTCGCGCACCGCGGCCGAGTCGACCGACCGTTCGCCGGTCATCGCGTCGGCGAGAATCCCCAGCGCGTCGCCGCCCTCACGTGAATCCATGCCCACACTCTGCCCTGAGGGCCGCGATCGGGGACGTAGCCCGGTCTAGTACTTCGGTCCGTGTCGGATACCCTGGGTGTGCCTCGTGCCCGGCGAGCGAAAGGGTCCGCACATGCGAAGCGACGACGATTCCCGGAGCGGCGGTTCCGTTCAGATGCCCCGGCAGGCCGTCACGATGCAGGACATCGCCGATCGAGTGGGTGTGTCGAAGGCATTGGTCTCCATGGTATTTCGGCGCGTCGCCGGACCGAGCGCCGAGACGCGGAAACGCGTCCTCGAGGTCGCGGACGAGCTCGGCTACCGGCCGAACCGGACCGCCGCACTGATGTCGCTTCGGCGCACCCACCTCGTCGGCGTGATGGCCGACATCCGCAACAGCTTCCACGCCGAGATGGTCGAGTACCTCGTCGCCGCCGCCGACGAGAACGGGTACGAGGTGGTGCTCGGTGCGCTCACTCCGACCCATGCCGAACAGAAGGTGGTCGACACTCTGCTCGATTTCCGCTGCGAGGCGCTGATCCTGCTCGGCACCGAACTCGACACCGACGTTCTCGACGGGCTGGGGGAGCGGCTGCCGGTGGTCGTGGTCGGTCGACGCGTCGGTGACAGCTCGGTGGACGTCGTGCGCACTGCGGACGGCAAGGGCATCGGTACCGTCGTCGATCATCTCGTGGAACTGGGTCATCGGCAGATCACGCACCTCAGTGGCGGTGCGGGCACGATCGCGGCCGACCGGAGATCGGGTTACAGCCGCGCCATGCGCCGTCACGGCCTCGACGTCGACGTCGTCGAGGGCGATTTCACCGACAACGCCGGGACGGTCGCGGCGCACACTCTGCTCGAGCGGTCCCAGCTACCCACCGCGGTGATCGCGGCGAACGACCGCAGTGCCATCGGGCTGATCAGCGAACTGCGGAGCCGGGGCGTGAGGATTCCCGAGGACGTCTCCGTCGCCGGATACGACGACAGCTTCCTGGCTCAGCTCGCGCACATCGATCTGACGTCGGTCAATCAGCAACCGCGGGAGCAGGCCGCCACGGCGGTCGACGCGGTCATCGAGCGGCTGGACCGCGGCAGGACCGAATCGATCGCGACCGTTCTCCGGCCCCGGCTCGTCCCGCGCCGGACCACCGGACCGGCGCCCGCGCCGGTGGAAGGATCCCGGTCCGACGTGTCCTGATCGGGAACATGCACTGACGCACTAGTTTTCACTATCCCACCCGCCGAGGCTGCAGGGCGCTCGGCGGGTGTTCCCGTCTGCTCCGACGCGTAGGCGCATGTCGCTCGGCACCGGGCTTGACACCGTGGCGTGACTCAGCTCATAGTAGTCGTACTAGACCGGTCAAATAGACCGAACTAGTTGGACAGGACATCCGCCGGTTTCTTCACCCTCTCGAAAGGCTTCACTCATGACCTCCAACTCGATCGGTGTCGCCGTCATCGGCGGCGGCATGGCCGGACGAGCGCACGCCGCCGGATATCGCATGGCGTCGACCCTGTTCGGGACCGACCGGCCGGACGTGCGTCTCGTCGCGATCGCCGACACCAACGAGGCCGTTGCCGACGACACCGCGAAGCGGTACGGCTACGAGCGGGCCGAGTACAGCTGGCAGGCGATCGCCGAATCCCCGGACATCGACGCGGTGAGCGTGGTCGTCGCCAACCAGTTGCATCGGGAGATCGTCGAGGGGCTCCTCGCCGCCGGAAAGCACGTGCTGTGCGAGAAGCCGCTGGCCGGGTCGATCGCGGACGCCGAGTCGATGGTCGCGGCGGCGGCGGACGCCGACACGATCGCCACCGTCGGATACACCTACCGCCGCTCACCCGCGATCCAGGCGATCCGGGACGAACTCGCGACCGGGCGTCTCGGCGAGATCATCCACTTCAACGGGCACTACTGGTGCGACTACGGCCTCGACCCCGCCTCGCCGATCACCTGGCGGCACCGCGGCGGTCCCGGCACCGGCGCGCTCGCGGACGTCGGCAGCCACCTGCTCGACATGGCCGAGTTCGTGTGTGGTCCCATCGTCGAGATCAGCGGCGCGACCTTCGCCACGGTGATCACGGAGCGTCCCGTGCCTGCCGGAGTCACGTACGGCCACACCAAGGCCGAGACCACCGGGGAGATGGCGCCCGTCGAGAACGAGGACCTCGCGACGTTCACCGCGCGCTTCCAGAACGGCGCGGTCGGCACGTTCTCCGCTTCCCGTGTCGCGCACCAGCTTCCGGACGGGCTCGGATTCGAGTTGTTCGGGACGTCCGGTTCCGCCGCCTTCGATCTGGCTCGCGCCGCGGAATTCTCGGTGTCCAGCGAGGGCATCGACCCCGCCGTCAACGGTCAGCGACGGGTGATCGTCGGACCGCAGCACCCGTACATCCAGGGTGGCCTGCCGATGGACGCGGGCGGTGTCGGACACGGCAAGGCCGAGTTCTTCGCCTACCAGGCCCGGGCCTTCCTCGACCAGATCGCCGGCATCGACATCCTCGGCCCGCTGCCGACGTTCGCTCACGCCCTGCGCGGCATGCAGATCGTCACCGCGGTCGCGGAGTCCGCCCGTGCGAACGGGGCAGCCGTCAAGATCGGCTGAGCCGCAAAACCCCTGAACCGCAACTTCTTCCCACCACGCAAGGAACCCTCATGAAACTCGGTGTGTACACCGCCATCCTGCACGACCGCAGCCTGCGCGAGGCCCTGGAGACCATCGCGTCCCTCGGGCTCGACGGCGCGGAGATCAACGCGGGCGGGTTCCTGCCCACCCCGCACCTGCCCGTCAAGGAACTCCTCTCCGGCGAGGTGTCGCCGCAGGAGTACCTGAAGGTGTTCGACGAGACCGGCGTCGCCATCGCCGGCCTGAACTGCAACGGCAACCCCCTGCACGCCGACCCCGAGGTCGGCGTCGAGGACGCCGAGGACCTGCGCAACGCCATCCGCGTCGCGGGCCTGCTCGGTGTCGACCGGGTGGTGACGATGTCCGGGCTGCCCGCCGCGCACGCGGGCGGCCAGTGGCCGGCATGGCACGTGAACACCTGGGACAGCGGCTATCTCGATTCCCTCGACTACCAGTGGGATCAGGTCGCGGTGCCGTTCTGGACGGAGATCGACGCGCTCGCCCGCGAGAACGGGGTCAAGGTCGCGATCGAGATGCACCCGCAGAACCTGGTGTTCAACCCGCCGACGCTGAAGCGTCTGGTCGAGAAGACCGGTGCGACGAACGTCGGTGCCGAGATGGACCCGTCGCACCTGTTCTGGCAGGGCATCGACCCGGTCGCGGCCGTCGACTGGCTCGGTGACCTCGTCTTCCACGCGGCGGCGAAGGACACCCGGATCAACGAGAACTGCACGATCTACGGCGTCCTCGACGACCGGTTCACCCGGATCCCCGCCGACCAGAACCCCACCGGGCTCGGCGGCAGGCACGTGGTCAACAAGTGGCCCGAGGACTCGGCATGGGACTTCGTCGCCGTCGGCCGCGGACACGACGTCGACTTCTGGTCGCGGTTCCTCGCGGCGCTGCAGCGCGTCGACCCCGACATGGCCGTCAACATCGAGCACGAGGACGTCGAACTCGGACAGCTCGAAGGGCTGCAGGTCGCGGCCCGCACCCTGAAGGACGCCGCGTCCGCCGTCGCGTCACGCTAGGACCCCGGACTCCCCACCTGCCGCTGAGTGGGTGGGGAGTTTGTCCGTTGTGCGGCGAGGCGGTCGAGGACCAACCGCAGCGGCGGCCAGGTGGACCGGCCGCGACGGGTCACGGCATACGCGGTCAGCACCACCTTCGGGTTGCCGAGCGGCAGGACGGTGACCTCTTCTCGGGTGGGACGGTTGGCCGGCAGCAGGCCCACGCCGTAGCCGGCGGTGATGAGGTCCTCGACGAGGTCGAGGCTGTCGATCTGGTGGGCGATCCGCGGTGTGAACCCCGCGAGCGAGGCCAGCGTGCGGACGGCGTCCTCGTCGGCGGTGTTGCGGGAATTCACGATCCACGGCGAATCGGCATACGCCGCGACGTCGGCGGGTTCGACCGCGTCGGCTGTGGGGACGCCGAGTCCCCAGGCCGTCGACCACAGCGGGACGGCCTCGAGCGCCGCGCCGGGCGACGCAGGCGCCAGGTTGTAGTCGTAGGTCAGGGCGAGATCGAGTTCGTCGTCGGCGAGCAGTGCGAACGCCTCGACCGGCTCGTATTCGCTGATCACCACGTCCACCTGCGCGTGGGTGTGCGCCAGTTCGGCGACGACGGGGAGCAGCGACACCCGGATGCCCGTCGCGAAACCCCCGACGCGCAGGGTGCCGACCGGTTCGGCGTGGGGGTCGAGGTCGAGCCGGGCGGCGTCGACGGCGGCCAGAATGGTGACGGCGTGATCGGCGAGCCGGCGACCGGCCGGGGTGAGCCGCACCCGGCGGCCGATCGGTTCGACGAGCTGCGCACCCGTCTCCTTCGCCAGCGCGGCGATCTGCTGGGAGACGGTCGAGGTGGTCAGCCGGTGTGTCTCGGCGACCTCACGCATCGAGCCGAGGCGGGAGAGCTCGAGCAGGAGATGCAGGCGCCGCGTGTCCACCCACACATTGTTCGCGATAGCCGAACGGTTTGTCCATGAAAGTCACGTGGACGTGAACGGTTGCGGTGTCCTTCAATGCAGGCATGACCAGGAACCCGACCCACGTCGGCGCGACGATGGCGCTGACCTCGATGCTGTGCGTGCAGACCGGACTCGCGATCTCCGTCGGCGTCTCCGAACGCGTCGGCGCCGAGGGGGCCGCGTGGTTGCGCCTGGCCTGGGCCGGGGTGCTGCTGGCCGTGATCGTGCGGCCCCGGCCGAAGGCGTTCACGCGTTCCTCCCTCGTTGCGTGCATCCTGCTCGGAGTGGTGACGGCCGCGGTCACCCTGCTGTTCATGGCCGCGGTCGACCGGATCCCGCTGGGAACCGCGAGTGCACTGGAGTTTCTGGGACCCCTCGGCGTCGCGGTCGTGCACGGGCGGGGCCGCCTCCGGTGGCCGGCGCTGGCGGCCGTGGGAGTGCTGTTGCTGACGCAACCCTGGGTCGGCGGCGTCGACCCGGTCGGAATCCTGTTCGCCCTGGGCGCGGCCGCGTGCTGGGCGCTCTACATCGTGCTCACCCAGCGCGTGGGGGACGAGGTGGCGGGTATCAACGGTCTCGCGGTGTCCATGCCCGTCGCCGGACTCGTCGCGACCGTCGTCGGCGGACCGTCGATGCTCGCGAAGATGACGCCGGACCTGTTGATCATCGGGCTGGGATTGGCGATACTGCTGCCGGTAGTGCCGTTCACGCTGGAGATGCTCGCCTTGCGCCGGCTGAACACGGCGGCGTTCGGGACGCTGATGAGCCTGGAACCGGCGTTCGCGTTGATCATCGGGCTGGTCGTGTTGCACCAGGTGCCGGACCATGCGGCGGTGGCCGGGATCTGTTTCGTCGTCGCGGCGGGGATCGGGGCAGCGCGGGCCGGGGCGCGCACGTCACCCGACAAGGACGAGGTGCCGGAGTCGGCCGCACCGTTGGCGGCGCCGACCTGCTACCTTGAACGTCGTTCAAGTTTGAAGCAAGAGGAGTCGTCATGACAGAAGTCGGGAGTGCTCGGGTGTCGAGGCTCGGTATTTCAGCGCGGGACATGGCGCAGATTGCGGTGTTCGCCGCACTGATCGCCGCGCTGGGTCTGCCCGGCGCCATCACGGTCGGCTTCAGCGGCGTGCCGATCACGCTGCAGACCCTCGGGGTCATCCTCGCGGGCGCCGTGCTCGGTGCACGCAAGGGCACCGCCGCCGTCGCGGTTTTCCTCGCACTGACCCTGATCGGACTCCCGCTGCTGTCCGGCGGCCGCACCGGACTGACGGCGCTCGCCGGTCCCAGCGCCGGATACCTCATCGGGTGGCTTCCTGCGACGCTGGTCATCGGCCTCCTCACCGCGCGGATCCTGCCGAAGTACCCGATCGCTCTCGGTCTGCTGATCAACGCCCTCGGCGGGATCGTGATCATCTACCTGTTCGGCACCATCGGGCTGCTGCTGCGCACCGACCTCGGGGTCGGCGCCGCCATCACCACCAACTTCGCGTTCATCCCCGGCGACGCGCTGAAGGTCGTCGTCGCCACCGTCGTCGCCAAGAGTGTGCACCGCGCGTACCCCGGCCTCATCCGTACGTGACTGCCGTACTCGGCGGCGCCGGCGATCAGCCTGCTCTCGACGTCGACGGCCGCACATACACCTACGCCCAACTCGACCGGGCGATCGACCGGTGGATCGACGAACACGGCTCCGACGCGTCCGTCCACGACGCGTCGGAGTTGCCGGTTGCAGACGCACTGATCTGCGTCTGCGCCGCCGCGCGGCAGGGGACCGCGGTGATCGTCGAGAACCCCGACGCCCGTCCCGACCGGCCCGCGATTCCGCCGTCGGCTTTCCTACTGGTGGCCACGTCCGGTTCCACCGGCAGGCCCCGTCCGCTCGCGCGTACCGCGGCATCCTGGTTCGACAGCTTCCCCGCCTTCACCGCGATCACCGGGATCGAACCCACCGACCACGTGCTGATCACCGGGCCGCTGCACGCCACGATGCACCTGTTCGGTGCGGTGCACGCACTGTGGCGCGGCGCGTGCGTCACCGACGACCCGTCGCGGGCGACGGTGGTGCACGCCGTCCCCGCCGTTCTCCGCGACGTGGTGGGGAAGGCGCCGAAGCTGCGCACCGCGATCGTCGCAGGCACCGCCCTCGACGACGGCGCCCGCGCGATGGCGGACGGGATCGAGATCGTCGAGTACTACGGCGCTGCGGAACTCTCCCTCGTCGCCGCGCGGAAGGTCCCCGAACCGTTGCGGCTGCTGGGCGGTGTCGACGCCGACATCCGCGACGGTCTGCTGTACGTCCGCTCGCCGTACAGCGTGATCGGGGCACCGGACTGGTTCGGCGTCGGTGACCTGGCCGAACTCGGCGACAACGGGGAACTGACCGTCCGCGGCCGGGGCGACTCCGCGATCAACGTCGGCGGCACCACGGTGGTCGCCGAGGACGTCGAGCGCATCCTCGGGACGCTCGACGGCATCGCCGCGGTCGCCGTCGTCGGAACGCCGCACTCGGTGCTCGGCGAGACCGTCACCGCGGTGGTGGAGCTCGACGGCACCGCGGAGATCGCAGAGATCCGTGCGCACGCGCGCCGGGCGCTGACGAAGGAAGCCATGCCCCGCCGCTGGGTGCCGATCGAGGCGCTGCCGCGGACCGCCAGTGGCAAGGTCGCCCGAGGCCGAGTGAGAGACTGGCTGGCATGAGCTCTGTCCCTGTACTGGTCGCGCCGCGCCGGACGCCGATCGGCAATGCCGGGCACGGGTTCGCCGATCTGACCACCACCGATCTGGCCTCCCCGGTGCTGCGCGACGTCGTGGACTCGCTGCGCGGGTCGGGCCTCGACGCCGAGGTCGACGACGTCGTGCTCGGCAACTGTCTCGGGCCGGGCGGCGACCCGGCACGGGTCGCGGCACTGCGGGCGGGGCTGGGTGTGGAGGTTCCCGGGGTCACCGTCGACCGGCAGTGCGGTTCCGGTCTCGACGCGGTGATGCAGGCCGCGCTGCGCGTCCGCAGCGGCGCCGACGAGCTGATCCTGGCGGGCGGCGTCGAATCGGCGAGCACCGCGCCGTGGCGGTTCTGGCCGCCGGTCGCCGGCGCCGACCCGGTGCGCTACACCCGCGCTCCCTTTGCGCCGCAAGGCTTTCCCGACCCAGACATGGGTGTGGCCGCCGACGATCTCGCCCGGGTGCGCGGCATCAGCCGCGAGCGGCAGGACGCGTACGCGGCGCGGTCGCACGCCCTGGCTGCGGCCGCCGACTTCTCGTCGGAGATCGTGCCGATCGGCGACATCGCGAAGGACCAGCGCATTCGCGCAGGCCTGACGGAGACAAGGCTCGCGCGACTGCGCCCCAGTTTCGGTGCCGGCGGAACAGCCACCGCCGGGAACTCGTGCGGCATCTCCGACGGCGCCGCGGTGCTGGCCGTGACCACCGAGACGCTGGCCGCCGGACTGCCTGCGCTGCGGGTGCTCGGCTCCGCGGTCGCGGGATCGGACCCCGCGTTGCCCGGGCTCGGTCCGGTTCCGGCGATCCGCAAACTCCTGAAGCGAACCGGGCACGACGTGGCGGATCTGGGCGTCGTCGAGATCACCGAGGCGTTCGCGTCGGTGGTGCTGGCGGTGTCGGACGAACTCGGTCTGGACGAATCCGTGATCTGCCCGCAGGGCGGCGCCATCGCCATGGGACACCCCTGGGGGGCGTCGGGCGCGATCCTGCTGGTGCGCTTGGCAAGTCAGATGCTGCGCGAGGACGGGCCCGCGCTCGGACTCGCCGCCTGCGCCATCGGCGGCGGACAGGGCATCGCCGTGCTCGTGGAGCGTGTGTCGTGAGCGAGATCGTCTTCGACTCGGTGAGTCACGCCTTCGGCGACCGCCAGGTGCTGCGCGGCGTCGACCTGCGCTTCGCCGAGCGGCGCGTCGGCATCATCGGATCCAACGGTTCCGGCAAGTCGACGCTGGCGCGCATGATCAACGGGTTGCTGAAACCCACCTCCGGCACCGTCACGGTCGACGGCGTCGACGCCGCCCGGAAGGGCGCGCAGGTGCGGCGCAAGGTCGGGTTCGTGTTCACCGACCCCGACACCCAGATCGTCATGCCCACCGTCTCCGAGGATCTGGCGTTCTCGCTGCGCCGGTCGGGTCTGAGCAAAGAGGAGATCGCGGCCCGCGTCGAGGAGATCCTGGTGCGGTTCCGGCTCGACAAGCACGCCGAGCATCCCGCACACCTGCTGTCCGGGGGCCAGAAGCAGTTGCTCGCCATCGGCGCCGTTCTCATCCGCAGGCCCGAGGTGGTCATCGCCGACGAGCCGACCACGCTGCTGGATCTGCGGAACGCGCGCGTCGTCTCCGAGGCGCTCGATTCGATGGACCAGCAGGTGATCGTCGTGACCCACCAACTGGCGTTGCTGGAGAGCTTCGAACGGGTCATCGTCATCGATGACGGTCTCGTCGCGTTCGACGGCAGCCCGGACGACGCCGTCCCCGCGTACCGGCAGCTGGTCGAATGATCGGGCTGTACCGCCCCGGCGACTCGCTGCTGCACCGGATGCCCGCCGGGCTGAAACTGCTGCTGTTGATTCTGTCGATCGTCGCGGCCACCGTGTTCGTGCGCACCCCACTCGAGGTCGGCGTCGTCGTCGTTCTGGTGGGACTGCTGTTCGTGGTGGCCGCCATTCCGTGGCGGGTGGCCGTGGCGCAACTGCGCCCCGTGGTGTGGATGTTGTTGATCATCGCGGTGTTCCAGGTGCTGATCACGTCCCCGTCGCGGGCGGTCGTCGTGTGCGGGGTGCTGCTGATCTCGGTGGCGCTCGCCGCGTTGGTCACGCTCACCACCCGGGTCACCGACATGCTCGACACCGTGTCGCGCGCACTCGGGCCGCTGCGGAGAGTCGGGGTCGACCCGGACCGGATCGGGCTCCTCCTCGCGCTGGCGATCCGGTGTATCCCGCTGCTCACCGGGATCGTGCAGGAGGTGGCGCAGGCGCGGAAGGCACGAGGATTGCAATGGTCGATGACGGCGCTGGCCACACCGGTTCTGGTGCGTGCCCTCCGGACCGCGGACGCGATGGGCGACGCCCTCGTCGCACGGGGAGTGGACGATGACTGACCTGCTGCCCGCCGAACGCATCGCCCGACGCGCCGCCGAGAACCCGGAGGCGATAGCGATCGTCTCCGCCCGCGAGACCATCGACTACGGCCGGTTCTGGTCGCGCGTCGCCCGGACCGCGGCCGGGCTCGACGGCATGGACCGGGTCGCCGTGCTGCCGACGTCGGACGTCGGGTCGCTGGTCGTCGTGACGGCCGCGATGCACGCGGGCGTCAGCGTCGTCCTGCTGCACCGGCACCTGTTGCCCGCGCAGCTGACGCGGGTGCTCGAACTCGCGAAACCCGGTGCCGTCGTCGCCGCGCCGCACCAGCACCGCCGGCTGCGGAGACTGGGATTCGACGGGACCGTCGAGACGGCCGACACCCTGCAATCCGACGGCACCGCGGGCCGGGCACACCCCGGCGCCGAACTGCTGGTCGGCATCACCTCCGGCACCACCGGTGAACCGAAGTTGTTCGTGCGCAACCAGCGATCGTGGGCCACGACCCTCGACCGTTCCGACACGACGTTCGACATCGGCGGCGGCGACCGCGTGGCGGTGCCCGGGGTCCTCGACCACACGCATTTCCTGTACGGCGCGATCCACGGTCTCAGCCGCGGCGCGACCGTGGACCTGCGGCCGGTCACGCAGTCGCTGGGCGACGCGGCCACCCACCTGTACTCGGTACCGACCATCGCCTGGGACGTCGTGCGGTCGGGGATCGGCCCCATCGACAGCGTCCGGGAGGTGCTGTCCTCGGCGGCCCGGTGGCCGCGCACGGGGCG
The DNA here is from genome assembly GCF_042673295.1 of Rhodococcus sp. NPDC057014. Lineage (NCBI taxonomy): Bacteria > Bacillati > Actinomycetota > Actinomycetes > Mycobacteriales > Nocardiaceae > Rhodococcus > Rhodococcus sp. NPDC057014. The sequence goes on along the minus strand of NZ_JBHUSF010000005.1, from coordinate 9,838 downwards.
TTATGCGTTGCAGGACGTCCTGCCGAATGCGTCGCTCGTGCACTTCTACGGCGCCTCCGAACTGAGTTTCGTGTCCTACGACCGGGGTCTCGGTGCCGCCGACGAGCATTCGGCGGGCGAACTGTTCGACGGCGTCGACGCCGAGATCCGCGACGGCCTGGTGCACGTGCGCAGCGACATGCTGTTCGACGGGTACCTCACCGAGGACGGTGTGGTGAACGGCCCCGACGACGGGTGGATGACGGTGGGCGACCGCGGCCGGGTGGTGGGCAGCAGTCTGCAGTTGTTCGGCCGCGACAGCGACACGGTGATCCGGGCGGGACTCAATGTCGAACCCGCGGCCGTCGAAGCGGCGCTGACCGCGCTGCCCGGGGTCTCGGAGGCCGCGTGCATCGGGGTTCCCGACGCACGGATGGGGGAGGCGCCCGCCGCGGCGATCGTCGTGCGCGGCGACGCCCCGAGCACCGCCGAGATCTGGCGGCATCTGCGCGCGACCCTCCCCAGCCCCAGCATGCCGGTCCAGGTCCTCGTGGTGGACAGCCTGCCGCGCACGCCGCGCGGCAAGCTCGATCGTCCCGCACTCGCCGCCACCCTGGCCGACGCGCGGAACCCGAATCCCGCTTAGACGTCCCGGATTTCGAGGCTCAGCAGGTGGTAGCCCAGCGTCTTGCCGTGCCCGTCGAGCGCGGGTGAACCCGTGACGCCGCCACCGAGGACGCCGGGCAGTTCGAACACCATCGCCAGCAGGTTGGGCTGGCAGGTGCGCCGGGCCGGTCCGGTGATCAGTTCACCGTAGTGGGCGGCGACGACGTCGTCGGTCAGTCTCCGCTCGAGCAGGCCGTAGGCGGCGCGGTCCCGGGCCAGGACGGCGACGATGAGCGTGTCGCCCTTGTCGCCGGCGCGGACGTCCGCGAGTGCGTCGATGCGCTGAACGGTGGCGGGCGTGGTCATTTCGACACCTCCGTGAGATGGACGCGGGTGGGCACGAGTTCGCGGGGGAGGGTGCAGGAGCGGATCGCGAGCACCTCCGTCGACGAGCGCCGGGCACCGCCGCCGCCTGCCGGTCCGTTGGTGTACAGGCTTTCCACCTCCCAGCCGACGAGGTCGGCTTCCTCGCGGGTCCGTGCCCGGGTCGTCACGCGCACGCGAACCTCGCGGGCATCGGTGTCCGTGTCGAGTCCGCGGAAAGCGGCACCGGCGCCGATGTATTCGACGGAGACGGCGTCCTCGCTGACGCCGTGCACGTCGACGAGTCGTTCGGTGACGATGTCGGCGGCGAGCCGGGCGCGGGGGTAGGCGCGCGGTCCCGCGTAGCTGATCTGCCCCTCGCCGAGCCAGCCGCCGCGGAAGCCGAGGGTCACCTTCAGTTCCTGCGGGCGGGGACGTCCGGTTGCGCCGGTGATGGCGACGCGGTCGGGTCCGACGCCGGTGAACGACACGGTGCCGAAGTCGGCGGTGACGTCCGGGGTCAGGTACGACGTGGGATCACCCACCTCGTACAGGAGTTGCTCGGCGCAGGTTCGTTCGGTGAGGATGCCGCCCGATCCGTCGAGCTTGCCGAACGTCGCCGATCCGTCGGCGAGGACGTCGGCGAACGGGAAGCCCAGATCGGCCATGCCCTTCACCGGTTTGGTGACCGGATCGGCGTAGTACCCGCCCGTGAGCTGCCCGGCGCACTCGAGCAGATGCCCGATCGCAGTTGCGGCGCCGATGGTTTCGTGATCGGCGAGATCCCACTCGAAGTGGTGGGCGAGCGGGGCGACGTAGAGCGACGGGTCGGCCAGGCGGCCGGTGACGACGACGTCGGCGTCCAGTTCGAGCGCGGGGAGCACGGCGTCCGCACCGATGTACGCGTTCGCGGAGACGAGCACGTCGTCGTGCTCCGACAGGCGTTTCCCGGTCTCCCACACGACCGGGTCGTGGCGCAGCACCTGCTCGAGCACCGCGTCGCCCGTGACCGCGGCGATGCGCACCGGACGGCCCGCGGACCGGGACGCGATGCCGGAGACCAGTTCCGCGGCGGCGAGCGGGTTGGCGGCGCCGGCGTTGGTGATCACCGTGGTCCCGGACGCGAGGGTGTGCGGGAGCACCGCGCGCATGCGTGCGGCGAGCAACGGATCGTAACCCTGGTCCGGGTTCTCCAGCCGGCGAGCGTTTCCGGCGGCGACGGTGCGTTCGCCGAGGCATTCGAAGATCAGGTAGTCGAGGTCGGCGTGCCGGGCGAGTTTCTCGGCGGGGTCGATGCGATCCCCGGAGAACCCGGATCCTGCGCCGAGCCGCACGCTCCGCGCGGTGCTGCCGCGGGTGCTCGATGGTGTCACGGTTTCGAAGTCCTTTGCTGGTTCGACGGATGCGGGGGTGTCGGGGACGATTACAGCGAGAGGGCACCGGTGAACAGCGCCACGACGGTCATCACGATCGTGGTCCCGAAGGCCCAGCCGAAGATGAACCGCTGATGCTTGCCGAGGTCCACCTTGCTCAGCCCGATCAGGATGAACGTCGCCGCGGTCAGTGGGCTGAGCGGGAACCCGGTGGTCATCTGGCCGAGGATGGCGGCGCGGCCGATCTCGGCGGGGTCGCCGCCGAACGACGCGGTGGTCTCCGCCAGCACCGGTACGACGCCGAAGTAGTAGGCGTCCGGGGTGAAGACCAGGCTGAGCGGCATCGACGTGACCGCGGTGATCACGGGGATCAGGGACCCGGCGGACTGCGGAATCCAGGAGACGAACGTCTGCGCCATCGCGGTGATCATTCCGGTGCCGTTGAGGATTCCCGTGAGCACACCTGCCGCGAGGATCATCACCACCACCATGGTGACGTTGCCGCCGTGCTTCGCGAACAGGGCCTGCTGATCGGCCCACTTCGGGCGATTGACGGCGAGCGCGAGCGCGAAGGCGATGGCGAATGCCACCTCCAGCGGCACGAGTTGGAACAGCAGGATCACTATCAGGACGAGGGTGAGCACCGTGTTGAACGCCATCACCGCCCGGTGGCGCCGGGTACGCATCGGTGGGTCGGAGACGTGCGGGGTGCCGGGACCGCCCTCGTCGGGGGACACGAGTTCGGTCACACCGAGCCGCTTCCGTTCGGTGCGGCCGATCATGTACGCGGCGAACAGGACCCACAGGATCCCGGCGCCCATCGCGGGCAGGACCGGCGTGAAGATGTCGGCGCTGGTCAGGTCGAGCGCGGCCATGGCGCGGACGGTCGGGCCACCCCACGGAATCATGTTCATCAGACCGGCGGCCAGGCAGACGATGCCGGTCAGGACGACCGGGCGCATCCCGAGCCGCTGGTAGATGGGCAGCAGCGCCGAGATGGTGATCAGGAAGGTCGAGGTTCCGTCACCGTCGAGCGCGACGAGCAGGGTCAGCACCGCGGTGCCGACTGCGATCTTGGTGGGATTGCCACCTGCCCACCGGACGATCCGGCGGATCGCCGGATCGAACAGTCCCACGTCGACCATCAGGCTGAAGTACAGGACCGCGAACGCGATCATGATGGCGACGGGCGCGACCTTCAGGAGGCCGTCGCCCACCATCTCCCCGAGGTCGGGTGCCCACCCTCCCACGATCGCGAAAGTGACGGGAACGAGGATCAGCGCGACGAGCACCGAGACCCGGCGGCTGAACGCCAGCGCCAGGAAACACGCGATCGTGGCGAACCCGAGTGCGGCAACCATGTGACCTCCTTCGAATCGGAGTCTCAGTGTCGCGCGCCTCACAATTGCGCGTCAAATATCAATGTGCGATGAATTCATGATTTGAACTCATCAATAGGTGGTCGCAGATCGACGGGTGATCGTGATGGCTCGGCGCATGAGTAGCGGCCATACTGATGCACATGAGCATCAATCTCGGGATCTCGCACCTGAGGAACATCGTCGCGATCGCCGACTACGCGAGCTTCACCTCGGCTGCTCACGCCCTCGACGTGTCCCAGTCCTCGCTGAGCCGCTCAGTGGCCGAGGCCGAGCGCCGACTCGACGTCACGCTGTTCGAGCGCACCACCCGCCGCGTCGAACTGACCACGCACGGGCACGAGATCATCGAACACGCCCGGCGAATGCTCCACGACTTCGACGACGGGCTCACCCAGATCGAACGATTCGTCACCGGTGACCGCGGAATCGTGACGGTCGCGTGTCTGCCGTCGCTCGCGGCCACGTTCCTTCCCCGCTACGTCGTGAGCTTCCGCGAGCGGCACCCCGACGTGCGACTCCAGATCCGCGACGGACTACGTCAAGAGGTTCTCGACGCCGTGTACTCGGGCACGGTCGACCTCGCCTTGGTCACGACGTCGGGGATTCTGCCCGGCCTGCAACAGGACGTCCTGACGAGCGATTCCTTCTATTGCGCCGTCGCACCGACGCATCCGTTCGCCGAACGGCCGGTACTCGAGTGGTCGGATCTCGCCGGCCAGTCGTTCATCGCGTTCGGCCCCGAGAGCAGCATCGCGTCGCCGGTCCGCCGGGCCGTCGAGGACGCACGCATCGAACTCGGCCCCGTCATGCAGGCGCAGAACGTCGGCGCCGTCGCGGGTTTGGCGGCCGCCGGGCTCGGTGTCACCGCGGTTCCCGCACTCGTGCTTCCCATGATCTCGTTCGCCGGTCTCGTCCACATACCCCTGCAACCGAGAGTCGAACGCACCATCTCCCTCGTCCAGGTCGCCGGCCGTCCGCAGACGGCGAGCACGCGCGGATTCGTGAACATGCTTCTCGCCGAGCGAACTCCCGATCGAGGAGCCGATTCCGGCTAGAGTTCCGGCATGTCACCTTCTCGCGCAGATCATCACCGGCTGAACTACGTGGAGCTGCCGGTCACGAACCTCGAGGACGCGGAAGCGTTCTACCGCTCGGCATTCGGCTGGGAATTCAACCCCTACGGACCGCAGTACGCGGGCATCGTCGGAGCGGACGGCGAAGAGGTCGGGGGCCTGTTGCAGGTTCCCGAACGGAAGCCGGCAGGTGGACCGCTCGTGTTGCTGTACTCCGTGGACCTCGACGCATCGGTGGACGCCGTGCGGGCGGCCGGCGGCGTGGTCGTCAACGGTCCCTACGACTTTCCGGGCGGGCGTCGCTTCCACTTCACCGATCCGAGCGGAAACGAACTCGGGGTCTGGTCGTCGACCTGATCGCCGTCGAATCTAGTCGCCGTGTGCGACAGGGCCGGTGGTCGCGCGGCGAACGAGGTGCGGTGCGAGAACCAGATCCACGGGATCCTTGCCGGCGATCTGGGCCAGCGCTCCGTCGACCGCCGCTTCGGCAAGTTGCGTGGCGTCCTGCGAGATCGTCGTCATCTGCACGTGCGGGATCCGCGCCAGGCGGGAGTCGTCGTAGCCGACGACGGAGATGTCCGCCGGCACGTCCCGGCCGCGGCGGACCAGTAGGTCGAGTACGCCGGTGGCGCATCGGTCGTTGAACGCGACGACCGCGGTCGGGGGAGTGGGTAACGCGAGAAGCTCGTGCATACCCTGTGCGCCTTCGGTTTCCGTCGGACCACCGGCCACGACCGTGGCCGAATCCGACAGTCCGTGCCGGTCCATCGCGGCCAGGAAGCCGGCCCGCCGGTCGGCGCCGCCGGGAGCGTCGGCGCCGTCGATGTGGGCGATGTTCCGATGCCCGAGTTCGGCAAGGTGGTCGACGGCCAGGGTGATGCCGGCGACGTCGTCACCGCGCACGGCGCCGACTCCGGTCAGTCCGCTGGAGCGCGCCACGACGACGGCGGGCAGGCGGTCGGCCAGCGCGCCGAGTTCGTCGGTGTCGAACCGGGAGCCGAGCAGGATCGCGGCCTCGCAGCGTTCCCGCATGAGCGCCTGGACCGCGACCTGCTCGGCGCGACTCGGCGCGACCGCGCTGAGCATCACGTCGTAACCCCGGCGAGTGGCCGCCGCGTAGATCTGTTCGACGAGGTCGCCGTGGAACGGTTGCTGCAGTTCGAACACGACGCCGAGGAGCCGGGAACTGGCCTGACGCAGTTTCTGTGCGCGACGGTCCGGCACGTAGCCCATCCCGTCGGCGATCTCGAGCACCCGCTGACGGGTCGCCTCGCTGGCGCCGGGGACCCCGCGCATCACGATCGAGACGAGCGCCGTGGAGACGCCTGCCGCTCGCGCGACGTCGCCCATCGTCGGACGGGTGCCACCGGTCGATCCCGCCACGGGTTCGGCCACGTGCACGACTCCTGTCTCCCGGGCCCGCGATCGGGGCCGCTCTTGACCAATGATCTCACGAGTTCTACGGTCTAGAACTAGAACGTACTAGTTCACCTCTACCTCCACCCTTCACCGCACTGGAGCGCATTCATGTCACTCACCGAAGCCGCACCCGACCGCTCGACGACGGCCGCTTCCCATCCGGTCCGCATCGCGACGATCGGCGCCGGACGCATCGGCTCGAATCACGCGGAGATCGTGGCCCGCCTGGTCCCCGGGGCTTCGCTCGTCGCGGTCAGCGACCCGGTCGGCGAGTCCGCGCAACGTCTCGCCGCAGCACTGGGCGCACAGCTCGCCACTACGGCCGTGGACGACGTCCTCACCAGCGACGAGGTCGATGCGGTGCTGATCACCGCCCCCGCGCGGAGCCACACGGACCTGGTGGTCGCGGCCGCGGCGGCCGGCAAGCACGTGTTCGTCGAGAAGCCGATGGCGGTCACCCTCGAGGACGCCGACCGCGCCATCGCGGCGGCCGCGGACGCAGGCATCGTCCTGCAGGTCGGGTTCAATCGCCGGTTCGCTCCGGGATTCGCTGCCGCCCGCGCGGCGATCGACGCGCAGAAGGTCGGCACTCCGCACCTGCTGCGTTCGCTGACCCGCGACCCCGGCCCGTTCACCGCCGATCCGGCGCGCATCCCGCAGTGGACCATCTTCCTCGAAACGCTCATTCACGACTTCGACACCCTGTGCTTCCTCAACCCGGGTGCGCGACCGGTGCAGGTGCACGCGATCGCCGACGCCCTGGTGCGGCCGGACGCCAAGAGCGCGGGCCACCTCGACACTGCGGTCGTCACCGTGCAATTCGACAACGGCGCCATCGCGACGGCGGAGGCGAGTTTCAGCGCGCTGTACGGATATGACGTGCGCGCCGAGGTGTTCGGCTCCGGCGGCATGGTCACCGCGGGTAGCGGGCTCAGCACCGACATGACCTACTACGGACCCGACGGGCAGCACGCCGACACCGCGCGCCGGGACACCGACCTCCTCCACACCGCCTACGTGGGCGAACTGACGGCGTTCGTCGGCGCGATCCGCGCCCACACACCGGCCGTCGTCACGGGCGAGGATGCCCGCACCGCGCTGTCGATCGCACTCGCCGCGATCCGCAGCGTCGAGACCGGCGCCGCCGTCGACCTGGACCGGTGACCCCGATGACGTACACGCTCGCTGCCAGCGCCGAAATGCTCTACCTCGACCTCCCGTTCGCGGACCGCGTCCGGCGCATCGCCGAACGCGGACTCCAGGTGGAGATCTGGGACTGGTCCACCAAGAACGTCGACGCCCTCGCCGCGAGCGGCGCCGAATTCTCCTCGATGACGGGCTATCTGGAGGGCGACCTCACCGAACCCGACGGTATCGAGGCGCTGCTCACCACCGCACGCCACTCCCTCGACGTCGCGAAGCGGCTCGACTGCCCGAGGTTGAACCTGCACGGAACCGGACTCGACCACCGGGGACTGCCCGTTCGTCCCGTCGAAACGGTCACGCCCGCAATGTGGCTCACTGCCGCCGACACTCTGCGGAAGGTCGCCGAACTCGGTGAACAGGCGGGCCGGGTGTTCACGCTCGAGAACCTCAACCTCGCCGTCGACCATCCCGGCACCCCGTTCGCGACCGCCGCCGACACCCTCGCTCTCGTCCGGGCGGTCGACAGCCCTCATCTGCGCATGAATCTCGACCTGTATCACGCTCAGATCGGCGAGGGGAACCTGATCGAACTCGTCCGGAAAGCGTTGCCCTACATCGGTGAAATCCAGGTCGCCGACGTCCCCGGGCGCTGTGAACCCGGGACCGGCGAAATCCACTACCCGGCCATAGCCGCCGCCCTCCGCGACGTCGGCTACACCGGCGTCATCGGGCTCGAGGGCTGGGCCCGCAACGATCCGGACGACGCCCTCGACGCGTTCGAGGCGGCCCTCGCGCACCCCTAGTCCGGCCGTGGCGACGTGCCGCGGTCACACCGGTGTCATCCGGCGGTCGCGCGCGGAGCCGCCGGTCGCTCCGGAGCCGGACACGCGTCCCGTGGTGTGGGCCTCGATCATCCGTTGCTCGTCGCGCTGGGAGGCGCGCAACGGCAGGGACGAGGCGGCCGCGGTGTCGAGGAGCGCGCGCAGTGCCGGCTGCTCACCCGCCAGTGCACGCCACGCCGCGTTCACGGGTGTGCCGTCCTCGACGGCCTGGTCGAGGCGGGCGGCGAGGTGATTGCTCCACCGGTGCTGCAGGGCCAGCAGGATGTTGTCGGCCGAACCGAAAAGCTGGATCGCGCCGGGCACTTCGTCGAACCGCAACGCCAGTGCGGGGTCGACGTGTGCCCGCGCCAGGACCTCGTCCAGTACCGCCCGGCGTGCACGGAAATCGTTCCACGACATCTCGGCCACCTCCGTAGTTCCGTTGATACCCGCAACGCTACGGATCAGCGGCGGCCGTTTCGCCGTGCCACGGTCGTGCTCCCGTCTCCTACCGTGGGCGGAGGCTGTCTCCGCTCCGGAGACGACGCGGCCGGGGCGGCCCTTCGCCTACGCTGGTCGTGTGCAGGTGACGACATTCTTTCGTCGACGTGTCGCGGAGAGCGAGTACGACTACCCGCTCGCCGTGCCGGTGTTCGCGCACATCGCCGTCGTCGCCATCGCCGGTGCCGCTGTCGCGCAACGCGACGGCTTCGTGCCGCCGGGGTGGGTGCTGCTGTGCGGCTTGGTCGCCGCGGTGACCCCCGTTGCGGGAGACATGATCCGACCGGGGGTGGTGCTTCCCCGGCCGTACCTGGCCGTCGTCGTCATCGCGGCGGCCACACTGTTGCTCCTGCAGCAACCCGACACCGCGTTCGACTTCGCCCCGCTCATCCTGGTGATCCTCACCGGCGAGGTCGCCGCAACGGCGTCGCTGGGAGTCGGTCTTGTCACCCTGTTCGGCTCGATGGGGGTCCTGTCGGCGTTCGCCGTCGCGGGGCGTCTCGACGGCGTGGCGTACGCCCTCGCCGGAGTCGTACTGGGTTGGGCTTTCGGCTATCTGATGCTCACCCAGTTGCGCCTCCTGCATCAGGAGCGGGCATCGAAGGCGATCCAGGCGGAGCAGGCCGCCACCCGGGAGCGCCAACGGATCGCCCGCGAGGTACACGACGTCATCGCCCATTCGCTGAGCATCACGCTGCTCCATCTGACCGCGGCCCGCCGCGCGCTCGAGCAGGATCGCGACGTCGACGACGCAGTGGATGCGCTCTCCGACGCCGAGCGACTCGGGCGGCAGGCGATGGCCGACATCCGCCGCACGGTCGGGTTGCTCGACGCGGGCCCGGCCGGCACCCGCCCCGAACCGGGGGTCGCCGACCTTCCCGATCTGATCGACGACTTCCGCCGCGCGGGTCTCCCGGTGGACTTCGACCTGCACGGAGACCTGTCCGCGGTGACCGGGACAGTCGGTCTCGGCCTGTACCGCATCACGCAGGAGTCCTTGGCGAATGTCGCCAAGCACGCACCCGGCGCCCGCGTCGACGTGCGGCTCACGATCGACGCGGACCGCGTGACCCTGGCGATCCGCAACCCGATCCGCGGCCGGGTGCCGGCACCCGGCCGCGCACGCGGTTCCGGTCTGCGGGGCCAGCGCGAGCGCGCCCCAATGCTCGGTGGCA